>CALAFS010000313.1 GCA_937892405.1 uncultured Clostridia bacterium | reverse complement strand
GTAAGGTGTACTACCGTGAGAACAGCATTATGAAGCCGGTGGAAACCTCTATGACAGGGGAGAACCGTATCAAAGGCATGATTGCAATCCGGGACACGGTGAGAGAACTCATTGATGCCCAGCTTGAGAATTATCCGGACGACGCGGTACACGCTCTGCAACAGAAGCTGAATGAACAGTACGACCGCTTTACCGCCAAGTACGGACTCTTGGGCAGCCGCGGTAATGCGTCCGTGTTCGATGAAGATAACGCCTACTTCCTCTTATGTTCGCTTGAAAAGCTGGACGAGGAGGGTAATCTGAAAGAAAAGGCGGATATTTTCACGAAGCGAACCATCAACCCGTGCCTGACCGTTGACCGTGTGGATACGGCAAGCGAGGCGCTGGCGGTGTCGCTCGGAGAACACGCCTTTGTGGATATGGACTATATGAGCGAACTGACAGGAAAAAGCGAAGCAGAAATTCTTGCCGATCTCAGAGGCGTAATTTTCCTCAATCCTCTTTACGGGTTCGGAAACGACAAGCAACCCAAATACTTGCCGGCTGATGAGTATCTTTCCGGCAATGTCCGCGAAAAACTTGCAGTGGCAAGGCGAAGTGCAGAACAACACCCGGATGATTACGCCGTTAATGTGGAAGCGTTGGAAAGAGTACAGCCGAAAGATCTGACAGCGTCGGAAATCGGGGTCAGGCTCGGTTCCACATGGATTCCGCCGGAAGATATACAGGCATTTGTATTTGAGCTTCTTGAAATCCCGTACTACTATAAGTACCGTATGCAGGTGAAGTTTGAACCGATTACGGGACAGTGGCGGATTACAGATAAGTCTTACGGAAAAGGAAATGTAAAAGCGACCAGCGTATACGGCACTTCCAGAGTGAATGCGTACAACATTATCGAGGATTCCCTCAATCTCAAGGATGTGCGCGTCTTTGACTATATTGAGGATGAAAACGGTAATAAAAAAGCGGTGCTGAACAAGAAGGAAACCACGATTGCACAGGGCAAGCAGGAAGAGATCCGCCGTAAATTTGAGGAATGGATATGGAAAGACCCCAATCGGCGTGAAAGGCTTTGCAAGCTCTATAACGAGAAGTTCAACAGCATTCGCCCCCGCGAGTTCAGCGGCAAACACATTCGTTTCTATGGGATGTCCCCTGAAATAAAGCTCCGTGACCATCAGGCAGACGCGGTTGCCCGTATTCTTTATGGCGGAAACACGCTCCTCGCCCATGTCGTAGGCGCAGGGAAGACCTTTACGATGGTAGCCGCAGCGCAGGAGAGCAAGCGGTTGGGGCTTTGCAGTAAATCCATGTTCGTTGTCCCCAATCACCTGATCAATCAGTGGGCAAGCGAATATCTGCAATTATATCCGTCTGCCAATATTCTTGTCGCTACCAAGAAAGATTTTGAAACCAAGAACCGCAAAAAGTTCTGTGCCCGGATTGCAACAGGAGACTATGACGCAATTATTATCGGTCACTCACAATTTGAGAAGATACCCATGTCGTCAGAGCGTCAGGCAATGATGCTGCAAAACGAAATTGACGAGCTGATGGACAGTATCTCGGAACTCAAGGAAAGTCGCGGGGAGCGCTTTACCATCAAGCAACTTGAGAAAACCAAGAAGCAGCTACAGTTGAAATTGGATAAACTCAACGACCGCAGCCGCAAAGATGATGTCGTGACCTTTGAACAGCTCGGTGTTGATAGGCTTTTTGTGGATGAGGCACACTTTTACAAAAATCTCGCCGCATATACAAAAATGCGGAATGTGGCAGGTATCTCGCAGACCGAAGCGCAGAAGTCCTCCGACCTTTATATGAAGTGTCGGTATCTGGACGAAATCACGGGCGGAAAGGGCGTAACCTTTGCAACGGGAACACCGATCAGCAATACGATGGTAGAACTCTACACCATGCAGAAGTATCTGCAATATGACGCGCTGAAAGAAAAGGGATTGACCAATTTTGACGCATGGGCTTCGACCTTTGGGGAAACGGTGACAGCGATTGAGCTTGACCCTACCGGAACCGGCTACCGAGCCAAAACAAGGTTTGCAAAGTTCTTCAACATTCCCGAACTCATGGCGATGTTCAAGGAAGTTGCCGATGTACAAACGGCGGATATGCTGAATCTCCCCGTTCCGAAAGCAAACTTCCATGTTGAAAAAGAGCCGTCCAGCGAGATTCAGAAAGAGATGGTGCAGTCCTTTGCGGATAGAGCAGCAAAAGTTCATTCGCACATGGTATCGTCGGATGAGGATAATATGCTTTTGATAACGAACGACGGACGAAAAGCCGCGTTGGATCAAAGACTGCTGAATCCCGACCTGCCGGACTTTGAAGAAAGCAAGGTCAACCATTGCATTCGCAATGTCGTGGATATTTGGAAGCGAACGGCGGAACAGAAGTCGGCGCAGCTTGTATTCTGCGACCTTTCCACGCCGCATCACGACGGTAAGTTCAATGTGTATGATGACATCAAGAAAAAACTCATAGAGGAGGGGATACCCGAATCCGAGATTGCCTTTATCCATGATGCAGATACCGATGCAAAGAAAAAAGACCTGTTCTCCAAGGTGCGAAGCGGACAAGTTAGAGTATTGATGGGATCCACTTTCAAAATGGGAGCCGGCACGAATGTGCAGGAGCGCCTGATAGCGCTTCACGATTTGGATGTACCGTGGCGACCGTCCGATCTGGAACAGCGCCTCGGTCGAATTGTCCGTCAGGGAAACAGTAATCCGGAAGTGGAGATATACCGCTATGTGACCGAGGGAACCTTTGACGCATATATGTATCAGCTTTTGGAGAGTAAGCAGAAATTTATCAGTCAGATCATGACATCAAAGTCTCCCGTGCGC
>CALAFS010000312.1 GCA_937892405.1 uncultured Clostridia bacterium | reverse complement strand
AAATTTTTAAAACCCCCTTTGACCCCGCCTCCCCCTTTTGGTAAACCGCCGCTACACCGTCGCCAAAGAGCGCGGGGTGGATGAGACGGTCGAGAGCCTCACCTTCGAGAGCACCTTCGAGAGCGGACGCGGGCAGGGAAAGGTGCGGATCGAGGTCACCTATGCCGAGCGCCCGGAGGAAGAAGAGACTTCCGCCGTGCGCCGCGTTCCGCCCACGGGCGGACTCTTCGCCCGCGTGGAGCGGCTGAACGACATCGTCACGGGGTACATTCATTCGGAATTCGCCCGCGCGATGGATAAGAACTTTGTCCGACCGCCCATCATGCGCACGAACGCCATATTGAAAAACAAATATTTCCGCGAGTGCCTCGCCCTCTGGGAGTTCATCGAGCGGTACGAGGACGCCGGCTACGGCATCACCGTCGACGAGACGAAAAAAGAGGTTTCGGCGGATTATGTGAAAGAGCTTTACAAGGGCGCCGTCACGCAGTATTTCCTCTTCCGCCACGCGCTCGAAGAGGGGTACGGCGAGGAGGAGAGCGAGACGCACGCTTTCCGCCCCGACTACATCGCGGACGCCGCCGCCCTTTCGGATCCCTTTTCCGAGAGCTTCACGGAGGAGAGGGAAGAGACGGCGGAGGAGGACGACGACATCACCGCCGCGCTCCTTGTCGCCCTGATCGCCGACGAGGTGCAGAGCGGATACGACGCGGAGGACGGCTTCTCCCATACCTTCCACGCGCGCCTGCGCTTGGCGGAAGACGAACTCAAGGAGAATTTCGTCCGCCTCTCGAACGCCCTGCTCGCCCACGACCGCGTGAAGATGCGCCACAGCAACACCTATGCGAGCTATACGAAGGGAAGAGAAACCCTCGCACGCATTGCCGTCGCGGGGAAGACGATCCGACTGTACCTCGCCCTGAATCCCGCGACCCTGCCCGAAAAATACCGGGCGGAAGATGTATCGGAAATCGCCCGCTACACCGACACCCCGACCCTCGTCAGAGTGCGGAGCCGCCGGAGCGTGAAATACGCGCTGGAGCTGATCGCCCTGCTTGCCGCGGAGCACGCACTGAATCCGGCGAAGAAGGCACCGGCACCGATCACCGCCGCCGACTATCCCGTACTGCCCGTGACCGAGATGATCGCCCGCGGGTGGATCACCCCGATGAAGCGCCCGCACTTTTCCCGCACACTCCCCCCGCTCCCGCGCATGCCGCTCGCGGCAGAGAAGAACCCCGAGACGGAAAAGCTCTTCCGCGAGAGCGAGAAGCTCGCCGTCAACGAGGGCGCAAAGGCGGCGCAGATGATCCGCGAGGGCGCCTATGTGTCGAAGGAAGAGGAAAAACCGAAGCGCCCGAGCGCCGCCGACGCCATGAGCACGCTGATCCGTCCCGCCGCCACCTACGACAAGCCGACCGAGTACGGTCTTGACGACAGCGCCGGCTTCATGAAGGACAGCCGCGAGGCAGAGAAGAAGGAAGAGGACGGGACGCTCACCCCCGACCTGATCGAAAAGATTCTCGGCAGGAGGGACCATGATGGAGAGTAAGAAAAAGCACGCGGCAAAGCGTGTCCTCGGTATCCTCCTCGCCGTCCTCTTTGTCCTTTTGCTCCTCGCACTCCTCGTGAATGCCTTTCTCTCGAAGCGGGAAGGGAAGCCCGCCTTTCTCTTCGGCTACTCTCTTCTGTGGGTGCAGACGGAGAGCATGGAGCCGACCATTTCCGCGCGCAGTTATATTCTCGTGCACGCGTCGGACGGCAGAGATCTCCCCGACGGCACGGTCATCACTTATATTTCAAGGGACGAGAGCTCGCCTGTCTGCGGCAGTCTCGTCACCCACCGGATTCTTTCGCATGACGCGGCGGGGTATCATACAAAGGGGGATCACACCGCCTCCCATCCCGATCCCGTGCCGGTGGCACCCTCCGACATTGTCGCGGTCTATGTCACAAATCTTCCGGTTCTCTCCGTCCTCGGCAGGATCTTCGCCTCCCCGGTCGGATTGATCCTCACTCTTGCGTTTTTTCTCGCCACGACCACTTTTCTTTACATTCCTGACATCATTTCGGCTCTGAAGGAAGATAAAGACGGGAAAACGGCGGAAGAAGAAAAAGAAAAAGAAATCCGGCGACGGGTCGAAGAAGAAATCAGAAAGCTCGAAGAAGCCGATCGGAAAGGAGAGAAGAAGTGAAACGGTTCCGTGAATTTATGAAGCGGCACGGCACGGAGAGTGTCTTCGCGGTGCTCGCCCTGATCTGCGCCGCCTTCCTTGTGCATGTCACCTCTCTCTCCGCCGTCTATTCCGCCGGTGTCAGCGAGGAGGCGGAACGCCGCGCCGCCTTTTATTCGGGAGAAAACGCGAGCAGCCTTCAGAACAGCTGCGAAGATCTTCTGCGTGAGGCGTCCTTCTTCGCGACGAAGCTCGGGGCGGCGACAAGCGAGGAAGAAGCCGCGCAGATCACGAAGGATTTCTATCTTTCGGAAGGGCGCAACGCATTCTTTCTCTCCGTCTGTCGCTTTACGGACGACGGGGTGATCTCGTGGGACGGCACCGCCGTCACGGGATATTCCGCGATCGCCGAGCTTGCGGGCGCGGGGGGAGCTTTGCTCTCCGATGTCTTTCAGTATGACAACCGTATTCAGGCGATCGCCGCATCGGTTGCCTGCGATTCGCCGTATGCCGACCGCGTCGCCGTCCTCTATGACAGGAGCGCCGTCTCCCTGCCGGACGGTGAGAACCTTGGCGAGGGCGTGAGCCTGTCGGAGTTCACCCTCCTTTGCAAGCACGACGGCAGGATTCTTTCCCGTATCGAAAACACCGATACCTTCTCCCTCGGCAATGCGCCGATCCGCGAGGGGATCCTTTCGGATCTTCTCGGGAGCGCGGAGCTTACCGCGGCGGATCAGGTGCTCCGCGAAGGAGGGAGCGGCGTCTGGTCGTTCCGAAGCGGCACTGACGATTATGTGCTCTCTCTCACCTCTCTCGGGCGTGAGGGCGGGTATCTTGCCACCCTTTCGGTGTACCGCGTCGCCGATATTTACGGCGACGGCTTTGCCATGATGGAGAGCATCCGCGCGTCCCTGCTCGGACTTGCCCTGATGATGGTCGTGATGATTGTCGCGATGACCCTTGCTCACAGAGAATCAAGAAAGCGCTTTTATCGTCTCGAGATGGTCGACGCGGTGCTCGGTTGCGCCACGCCGAAGAAGCTCGAGGAGGATGCCGCCGCGATTCTTAGGCGGCACAGGACGACCAACTTCGCCCTCGTCTCTCTGAAGATCAACAACTTCGGCTATGTCTCCGAGCGTTTCGGCGACGATGCGGCGGAGGAGCTTGCCAAGTACGCGGCGGGCGTCATTCGCGGCGCCCTGATGGTGGAGGAGACTTTCGCTTACGAAGGGGAGGGCGCCTTCCTTCTCTTCCTTCATTACAGAGAGCGTCAGGCGTTTACCGACCGACTGAACGGCATGTACCTCCGTCTCTCCGCCTTCGACGGGATCGAAGGGGGCAAGTATAAGGTCAGCACTACCTTCGCGGTCTATGAGATCGTGTGGGAGGCGCGCGAGCCGATGCGCGCCATGATGGAAAAACTGAAAATCACGCGCGAGTCCGCGACGGTGCAGGTCGGCTCCTTCAGCGCCTGCTTCTACGAGGACATCCTCGGGAAGAATCACCTCAGAAAAGCCGAGATCGAAGGACGCATGGAGAACGCGCTCGAAAACAGCGAGTTCCACCTCTTCTATCAGCCGAAATACAATCTGCACAGCAAGACGCCCGACGGGTGCGAAATCCTGATCCGTTGGTACGATCCGAAGCTCGGAAACTACCGCACGCCCGATGTCTTCCTCCCCGTGTTCGAGGAGGACGGCTTCATCACGAAGATCGACCACTTCGTCTTTTACCGTGCCTGCGAGAACATCGCCGCGCGCATCACCGAGGGGAAGATCGCCTATCCCGTGTCGGTGAATGTGTCCCGCGTCACGGCAATTCAGCCGGATTTCACCGATTACTATATCCGTATCAAGAAGAAGTTCGGCATTGAGGACAATTTCGTCACGCTGGAATTTACCGAGAGCTTCGCCTTCGAGAATTACGACTACCTCACCCGTATGGTGGCGACCCTGCATGAGAACGGGTTCCTCTGCTCGATCGACGACTTCGGCACCGGTTACTCCTCCTATAACATTCTGAAAACCATCGAGATGGACGAGATCAAGCTGGATAAGTTCTTCCTCGCCGATGGCATCAGCCGCGAGCGGGACGAGACGCTGCTGCGCAGTGTCATGGAGATGATCAAAAAGCTCGGCATGAAGGTCACCCAAGAGGGCGTCGAGACGGCGGACGATCTTCGCCGCATGGAGGCGCTCGGTTGCGATGTCATTCAGGGCTTCTGTTTTGCGAAGCCGATGAAGTATGTCGACTATTGCGAGTTCATCGACAAGAACTTTGCAAAGCACGGATAAAATCCGCACATCACATAAAAAGCCCGCAGGAGCTCCTGCGGGCTTTTTATACACGCAAATAATAACGATTCTTTACAATTTTCGTTTATCTTCTCTTATAAAGAAGAATTTCCGGCGCCGTGCCGTCCGTACTGTATTTTGAGATCAGGAGAAATTCCGCGTCGGCGACGACACCGTAGGCGATCCCCCGGTCGGCGAAGGGGATCTGCGTGCCGAGATAGATTTTATCGTCCGAGAGGAAGGTCGTGACCCTGCCGCCCGGCAGAGGGTAGGGGAGATTGATATACTTTCCCCGCAGCTCGATAAGTCCCGCGGCAGTGGGCAGACCGAGGAAGACGAGCGCTTCGTTCACCTCGCGAAGGAGCCCGTCCTTAAATTCCCGATACGCCGCCTCGCCCCCGACGCGAAGATAAGACGCGACAAAGCATGGCTCCCCGCGCGGGCACCCGCCGCTTGCAAGGCATCCGGGACAGTCCGAGAGATCGGGGCACGCGCTGCAGTCCGCCCCGCAGAGTCCCTTGATGTTCTCTTCGTTTTCCATGTGTTTTCCTCCGTTTTTTGACTATTATAACAGAAAAGGAAGGAGAAAGCAAGTCCCGCACGATAAAAACTCCCCCTACCTTGCGGAAGGGGGAGCAAAAAGATTTTTTCGGATCAGAATCTGTCGTAGGGCAGTTCGATCGGCTCGTTTTCGTCCGGGACGGTCGAATTCGTCAGAATATCGCTCTGACCGAGACTTACGACCTCACAGAGGGGAGCCGTGTAGTATTTTTTGGTATTTTCCATAAATAAACTCCTTTTCCTTCGCGCGTATTATTCTGCTTCTGCGAACGCTTTGGCAGAGAGCGCATATGCGTAAAGCGAACGCATCAGGGCCTTCAGCGTGTCGGACGCTCCGTCGTTATCGGCGACGGATCGCACATAAGAGGGGACGCTGTATGTCAGCGTACTGCCGGTCTGCGTACCGTCCTTCAGAATCTCCAGACGGATTTCTTTATGCAGCTGTGCCGCGCCGATGGCGGAGAAATCAAATGAATACTGATATGCCGTATCGGTTGCGGTGAAATCCGCGATTTCGGCAAGAACCTTATCACCGATGGAAAGCCGTACCGTTACTCCCTCTGTATTCGGAAGAGAAAGGAGGAAACGAAGGGTAATCCGATCGGACAGAACAAGCGACGCGCCGTTCCAGTCGTAATTTGCATAGTCTTCAGTCGGATCGGTGCGGCTATATACGCTCTCCGCTTCCTCTGTACGGTCGGGCGAGCGGAGCGCTTTCTGCTCTTCACTCAGACCGTAGGTGGCAAGCTCGCTTTCCGTCGGCATGCTACCTCTCGTCGCGGCAAGGTAGCGCTGTGTGTCCGCACCGTAGAAGAGCATATCCACGAGGAGCGTGCGCAGGGAGGCATACCGTTCGGCGGTGTATCCGAGCTCTTCTGCCGTTTTGCCGAGAAGGCGAAGGGCGTAGGCGCGGACGGAATACTCCGCTTTCCGCACGGTAGCGTCCGCGACGGTCAGTTCCGCCCGGATATTCTCGCACATAAATTGCGGAAGGATACCGCGGAAGGTGAATGCGTAAATGCTGTATGTGCCGTCATCCGAGACAAGGACGCCTGTCACTTTCGTGGATTCTCCGCGGAAGAGGAAGGTCATACGGGGCGCACCGTCGAGGAGCGTGTTCAGGATTTTCACCCGATAGGTCATGGCGATGCTGTCGGTCAGCGTCGGTGCCGCGCCGAGAAGGGAGAGACGGATGTTTCCGTCTTCATCGGTCACGTCAAGTACGTCATCTTCTGCGCGCGAGAGACGGATGACGGTGTCGACCGCGCCGAAGGTCATGCCCTCGGGGAGCGTGATGCCGTAACCGTTTGCCGTACGGGTGAGGGCAATCTCTGTGCGTCCTCCGTCGGCTGTGAGAAGGAGCGCCGTGCCGGAGAAGACCGAGCCGTCGACGGGCAGTGTCAGGGACAGCGTGCGGCTGTCTTCGGGGTTCAGAACATGAATGTAGACGTATTTTCCGTCACGGGATTCCGTGGAGACGAAGGTGAGATCTTCCACCGTCATACCTGCCGTCGTGGGGTAGGCGACGCCGGCGTTCGTGTTCTTTACCGCCTCGCCGAGTGCTGTGAGATAATCGTTGATACGGAGGAAGGTGTCTCGGATTCCCTTTTGCCAGATGTTCCCGTTCAGCGCATCGCTTGCCCGATTGGGGTAACAGCCGGCGGAAGCGAGGAAACCGCCCGCCTGCGAAAGAGACGCCTGTGCAACGAGATAGCGGAAGATTTCTTCGGGAGAATTGATGGTGATGTCGGCGTCTTTTGCCGTGTCGGTGAACCACTGGCTGCCGATGACGATCGCCGTCTGATTTTTCGTCAGCGGGATTGCTTCGAGGTTTTCGGTGTGGCTGAATTCCCAACAGCGATAGTCGGCACCGTTATGCCCGGGAAGAGGATTTTCGATGTGTTCGCTCTCGCGCAGACCGACATTCATCTGAAGAATCACTTTCGGATTGTTTGCCGTGCACATCGCACGGAAACGCTCCTGTGCTTCCCCTTTCGGAATGTGATCGAAGAACGCGTCGATCCAAAGTCCCGCGATGCGCTCGCCGTACCGCTCGCACAGCTCATACATCAGCTCGTTTGTGTAAAGGTTCCATGTACGGTAGTTGTCGGTGGCGTCGTCCCAGCCGGTCAGCACCTTGTCCTCAGCGCTGAAATCCTTTCCTTCGGAGGGGTGGACATAGAGATGGAGCGGGATGCCGTAAGGCTCCAGAGCGTCCAGCACGTCGGCGATCACATCGCGGTCGGAATAGGTTTTGGGGTGTGCCGCATCGGTCGAGCGGTCGTCTCTCCACCGCTCGTTGGCGATTGAGGGGAAGAGCGTGTAGGTACAGCCGTGCCACACGGTCAGCACCAGATATTCCGCACCGGATGCCTTGACATCTGCGGCAAACTGTACGGCATCGAAGTTGTCCGCAAGGTCGTCGATATTCACGACGAGCGTTTTGTCCGCGTAAACCGTGGAGGGTACATAGTGGACGAACATTCCGTACTTCATCGCTTCAAAGTCGTTCTTGGCACGGCGGATCTCTGCGTCCGTTACGGTGGGCGCCGTGTAGGCTTTGAAGACGGGGAGCAGGAGCGCCGCCGTTTCGGCACTGACACCGGAGGCAGTCTCCGTCACCGTAAAGGTCAGACGGACGGACGCCGTCTTGTCCTTGCGATAAAGATTGCCGTCCGTGTCGACAAGGGTGGCATCGGTTGTGGAGGAAATGCGGATCGTGTAGCCGTCCGGCACCGTCGGGAAGATGATTTTCGTGTCGTTTCCGAGCGGATCCGGCAACTCGAGAAGGTCAATGCCTGCGGCGATCCGTTCGGCGCCGCCCGGGAGATGAAGGGTAAACGGATCGGTTACGGCGGTGTTTGCGGAGTCGATGTCGGAGGTGATCCGGAGGACGAAGGTCACATCGGTAGCGACGCTCGGCATCGTGATGCTTCCGTCCGCGGCAATGATCGCGGGCGAGCAACCTTCCACCGTCAGGGTAAAGCCGTCCGGCAGGGCATAGTCGAGATTCAGCTTTGCATTGTCAAAGTCCACGGTAGGTGCTCCGGTGATTCTGGAAATCAGGGAAGAGGCGGGCTTGCCGCTTCCGGTTTCGACGGCGGCAAGATGGCGGGTGGAGAGATTATCGATATACATGTCTCCGCTGCCGTTGGTCAGAACGGTCATACGGGCGAAGCGGGTGACGTCCGCACCGTCGGAAAGAACGAACATTTCGCTGACCGTTTCGGCGCCGTCAAGGGTAAGAACGCCCTTCACGGTTTTTTTGTCGGATTCGAGGAAGAGAGATACTTTGACCGAATGCCATGTTTTTTCGCTCACATTCGTCTTAGTGTCGATGCCGAGGAAGAAAAGTCTTCCGTTTTTGAAGAGAATGCCGTAATCCCGGTAGGAGGGATCTCCGACCTTGGGTTGCAGATACGCGCCGTCGTTCATTCTGAGCTGACAGTAGTATTCTCCCTCCGTGCTGTCGAAGGCAATGTCGAAGGAGACTTCAAAGCGCTCGCAGGCGGACATGCTGCTTGCGGGGAGGGTGCTTCCGATATTATAGGCAAGTCCCGAGTAGTTGTGACCGCCTTCGATTCTCAGAGCGGCGTCGGCTTTACCGAAAATATCTTTGACGGATTCGAGCACGGGATTATTCTGCACACCCCATACGAACGGATACGACGTGCTGTCCATGTTCCAGAAGGTGCGCGAGTAGTTTGCCGGGATTCCGCTGAAGGCATATTCCGTCGGTTCTTCCGCGTCGCCGATCTCATAGACGTGAAGGAAACGGAGGGGCGTATCGTCGGCAACATCATTGCCGAAGTCGTCCCGTACCATAGCATTCGTCGTGCCGGAGAGAAAATCTTCGGCGGTGATGAAAGTATTTTTCGAGAAGTCAATCGTTTTTGCGACGGTGTCCGTCATCGCACGGGCTTCTTCCGTGCCGCAGAGGAGCATTCCCGTCTCGGAAGCATAGTAACAGCGCAAAGAAAGATTGTCGATGTAGAGATCTCCCGATGCGCCGTTCAGGACATTCATACGGGCAAAGCGGGTAACTTCGGCGCCGTTTGAGAGAACAAAGGCGCGGCGATACACCGACTCACCGTTCAGCGTCAGGGTACCCTCCATGGTTTTTCCGTCCGCGCA
>CALAFS010000311.1 GCA_937892405.1 uncultured Clostridia bacterium | reverse complement strand
CATCGTACGGGTTCAAGTCCCGTCTCCCGCACCAACCAAAAGAGCAGAGTCCTTGTGACTTTGCTCTTTTGGTTTATAAGGGTGGTGGGACTTGGAATAAATAAAATTTTCACCTTCCCCATTGATTTTCCTGTCGTATTATGCTATGCTATCCTTGTACGGTGATTTTCTGCGAAATGCTCCCGATCCTCGCTCAAAAAATCTCGCCGTCATGGTAAAAATAAGGAAGGAACAAACATTATGAAACCCCAAAGAAGCTTTATTTTACTTTGTCTCACCCTCATTTTCGTACTTTTTTCATTTTGCGCATGCGGAAATACCGAGGAACCGGAACCTGAAGTTCAAAAGCACAGCATCACGGTGCAATCCACCGAAGAGTGCGCGATATCCGTTGACAAAACACAAGCGGAATTTGCAGAAACCGTTACCGTCACCGTCGATCTGAAAAGCGCCGACAAGTACATCGAAAAGGTAACATACAACGGACAGGAAGCGGCAAAACGTTCCGATAACACTTATGACTTCCTGATGGGCAACGATGACGTAACTGTGGCGGTCGAACTGAAAGAATACCGACAACTTCTCATTGCTCCGAACGGTTTCGCGACTTACCTGACCGGGAATCCGACGACCCTCGCCAAAAGAAAAGGCGTCGTCGATCTCACAATCTCACTGAATGGGAGCTATATGACAATCCTCAACTGGGACATACGATCTACCAACCAAAGTGTCCTTCCCGGCTCGAGCATCAAAAATTCCTATACCGAGCTTTCCGAAACGGGAGCGATCACCGCAAGCGTTCGAACAGGTAACTATGACAATCTGATCAACGCGCTTGTCCTCCATATTGACACCGACAAACTCGAAAGCGGAAAAACATTTCTCCTCATCAATCTTGAAAACGGAAACTCATCCTCGCAAAAAGCAAGCCTTGTCGTCCCCCTCACGGTGGCGGAAGACATCGTTACCACAAAATGGCAGGAACATCTGCTCTTCAACCTCTCTGCACTGCCGGAAAAGATCGGAGACGGCAAGTTCAATATTTATGTGACTGACCTTGACTTTGTAAGTGGCAGTGACAACAAAGAAGATCAGGACTTCAAAGAAGTGACGGCAAGCGACGGAAAAATCGCCATAGACATCGAATATGTGCCGAATCACAGATACTATATTGCCATCTGGGCAATTTCCGATGACGGCACGCTCATCTGCTATCGCCTTTTGGATACAGTCGGTTCCGGGTCAAGTGCGACAGGATACAATCAACTCAAAAGCGGAACCCTCACGCTCATATCCGACGGACAATCCTTCACGCTGGTTGTCGCGGACGAGATTGTCCACTGACTTTTCACGACCGTCAAACCGAAGCAAAAATCACCTTGCCGCAGAGTCAAATCCGCGGCAAGGTGATTTTTGCATGTTTGTATCAAAGAGGATGTGAACTCATTCCGGCGTGCTTCCCGATGAAATCATAAGGTACGCAAAAAACGCGATACTGCAAACCATCATCAGAGCGCAAAGGATCGCGATGACAGCGCCCGCGACTCTTCCCCGCCCGCGGCAGGCGAAGTTGCTCCAAAGCAGCCCTTCGGCAATGCCTCCGGTCACAAGTTCTGCGGCATATGCGCAAAGTGCGAGCGGAATCAGAATAATTCCCGCGATCGCCTCACCGAAGCTCGTCGCACCGATCGCCGTCAGAAGAAAAACCGTCCCGAATCCGAAAAACGCCGCCGAAACGACCGCCAATATCGTTCCCGAAATAAATTTTCCCATAAAGCCTCCCCCGCGCTCACGCGCTGTATTTTCATAGTCTTCTACGGTCAGTATAGCATACTTCGCTCAAAAAAGCAAGAGAAACTTTCCCTCCGCGTGAACGAGAAGATCCGCTACTTGCAATTTTTCGTCGGATATGCTACACTATATTTATCCCCGCGCAATGCTTTTTCAAGGAGCGCTTATGAAAAAATCATCGGTTCTTTTCCTTTGCCTTGCGATGCTCGGCGTGCTCTGCTTGTTATCTTCCTGTAAGACGAATTCATACTATCGTGAAGACCTCCGTGAGTCCCCTCCCGGCTATCGGAATGTCACCTGCAACGCCATACAGGACGAAACGATCGAACTGTATATTGAGAACGCGATAAGCAACACAAAAGATGCCGCGATCGAATGGCTGTCCTTTTTGCAAGCCGACTATCATACACTGGAAAATTCCTTCAATTTACATACAAAAATCAAATGCTATCTGATCGCCGATGAATACCTGCTCGGAAATACCGGTGCAGAGTATCACGAAGGCGTGATACTCTGCACCCCGAACGCACTGCAAAATAAGAGTTACCGGACTGCACTCACTGCCGCTTATATCCGATCCACCGAGCCGTGGAAACAATATGGTGTGTACTCCTATGCTTTTCGCACCGAATACGACAACGAACAGCTGAAAAAACGCTATGCGGATATGAAAAACGACCTTTCGCTGACTCTGTTTTCCGCATACTTTATCGAAAGTTTTTCGACGCAAGAAGAAATTGCCATTGCCGAAGAGACTGCCGCCTCCTTCGGGAATTTTGTAATCGGGACCTACGGGTACGATGCGTTGATTGCCGCCGATCTGACCGCATACAGGACAGAATATCTTGCCTTTTTGGGGATCCGCCGCCCTTTTTCCATCTCTCTCGATCTGTCGTGGCTGAACGGTGCCGAATACAGCCGACAGTTTCTCTCCTATCCTCTGATTATCAAAACGAAAAACCGAATGTATTTTCTTGACGCAATTTCCGCTACACGCGATGTTGCCTCTTTTGACCGTGCGAAAAAAATCCTGACGCAACTCTCCCACAGCGTCACCGAATGTGAGACGGTGCTTTCATATCTGAAAGCTCACGCGCCGGAAAGCTATGTATTCGCAAAAGCGAAATACGAAGGAAACCTGACATATTTTATCTCGGAGAGTGAAACCAAAACATGCTGTGATGTGAACGGCGGAAAAATTTATCTTTGTGATCCCGGCGAATATGTGCACGAAACCGCGCACATGCTCACTCTCGCGGAAAATCCGGGTGCCGTGGCATGGCTCGGCGAAGGCGTAGCGGAATATCTGTCACGGAGCGTCAGCCGGGAAATCTCGGACATTCACTATCGTTTCTATCTCTCCTTTACCGACACTTCCCTGACCGGTACTCTCGCCGAATTTGTGAGTGAGGTCAACGATCTTTATACCGAAGCCGGCGGTAGCTTTGAGAGCCTCGACGCCTTTGACCTTGCCCTGCTTGAAAAATGTATCGGCATTACCATGCTCAGGCATCCGTCCTTCCGTTCAGAGATCAGCTTCCCCTACGCGACAACGCCGATTTACCGTACCTATGCCTGCACAAGCGAGGACGGCAATGTCCTCACCTACCCGGAAGCCTATGCCCTGACGCAGTACCTGATCGAACGGTACGGCGAGAGCGCGGTGTTCCGGTGTTGCAATTCTTATCGTCCGGAAGATATCTTCGGTAAAAGCTACGAAGAACTTTTCTCCGACTTTATGTCCTCTGTCTCGTCGTCCCTCCGTTAAAAAATCAAGGCTGTCTTCCGGACAGCCTTGATTTTTTATTCCGGCATGGCAGAATCAGCCGTTGCCGTTGATGAGTTTCTCGTGATAGTCGGAATAATCGGCATCGCCGAGTGCTTCGAGCGCGGGGAGCTTACGGAAGCCCTGACCGATATTCAGGCCGTTTTTGACAAGAGTTCTTTGCAATTCGGCGATATTTACCGCACGGGGAGGCACATTTTCTTTCAGAGAAAGTGCCGCGGCGGTACCCGCTGCCTCGCCGAGGCTCATGCAGCACATGACAAGGCGCGTGCCGCTCTGCCCAGGAATATCGGAGGAGATGTTACGCCCTGCGGCGAGGACATTTTCCATGCGTACCGGCACCAATGCGCGATAGGGGATCTCATAGTAATAGATCATGTCGTCGTCAATCAGCTCTTTCATATTGACGCGCGGGAGTCCGTCCTCGGGCGGGAGCTGTGTGCCCCAGCCGGCACGGTTGGCGATGTATGCCTCTCTCCCGTCGGGGAGCGTACCGCGGAACCACTTCATGTTGCCCGCCTCTTCAAATCCGTGCAGATCGAAGCCGTGCTGACTGATGGTGATGACATCATCGAATTTGCGTGCGTAGGCAATGTCCATGCCGGTGAACACATATTCTCCGACAATGCGGCGGCTCTCACGCACGCCGAGCAGACTGCCGGTATAGCTGAGATAGGAATTCTCGAACCCGGGCACATTGCGCCTAATGAACGCCGCCAAAATCGCCGCCTGCTCTCGGCCCTCCGCATACATGCGGGAGAGGTCGCGGTTGTCGGTCGGGAAGCAACGGCGGGAATGGGCGAAGCAGATGCTCACCTCGTCCCGTCCGCAGTGCTCCGGCAGACCCGGAATGTGGGTCATCCAGTTCAGATGGTTGTCGATCTCATAGGGAAGTTCTCCGTTTTCGAGCGAGCGGCGGATCAGATCCACCCATTTCGGATCGGTTGCCCGCACTTCGCTCTCGCGATAGGCGTCATAATCCACGCCGCCGAGAACGAATTCCAGCGAACAACCCATGGACATGCCGTCCCCTTCGCGTCCGGTCACGGTTTCCCCGCCGCCGAGATACACGAGGTCGGAATCTCCCGACGCGTCGACAAAGCGCTTGCCGAAGACGGCGGCTTTTCCCTTCTTTGTATACACGATGACACCGACGACGGTATTCCCCTCCGTCAGCGTGTCGATGACCGGAGTGACAAGGAGCACATCACACCCCGCATCACGCACCATGCGGTCGAAGACCAGTTTATGCGTCTCGGGGTTGGAGTTGCGGGAACGGATGCCGTCGAGCTTTTCCATTTCCGTAAAGAATTTCTTGCCGTATCCCGATACAAAGTCGAGAGGAATATTGACAATGCCCATCGTGGCAATGCCGCCGAGCGCCGAGGTGTTCTCGATAATCAGAGTTTTGCACCCTTCGCCCGCCGCCGCGAGCGCGGCACCGACGCCTGCCATACCGCCGCCGACTACGACGACATCATAACTGCCGATGACAGGGATCCTCTCCTGTCCGAGCAGTACAGTTTCACCGTTTTTCTTAAAGTCTTTCATGTTTTTTACCGCCTTTCTTGTCATGCTTTCGGAATTCAGGTTCTCTCGACGCGCACAATGGCTTCCGCCTGACAGTTGTCGGCGCAACGCCCGCAACCGACGCACCGCGTCTCGTCAATCACGGCACTGTGATTTTCCTCAATGCGGATGGCGCCGACTTTGCACTCATACACGCACATCAGGCACAAAACACAACCGCCGCCGACCCGATAATAGTATTTCATATTGCCTCCTGTACCGGGGACCCCGGTTTTTCTGTTTTCAGTATAGCATGTCAAGTCGTATTCGTCAATGAACCCGGGTATCAAAGATTTGCACTCCTGTCTCATTTTTTATCGTCTTTCCTTGACACGGCACGCGAAACATGGTATAGTAAAAGTAATGATTTTGCACCCGCTGCTTTGCCGTATGTTGCACTTTCCGCCGAAGAAAGGACTTGCTATGAAATACTGTGACCTTCTCTCCCTCTCCGGAGAGGATTACCGTCTCGGCGGACTGAGCGCCGTGCTCAAGCGCCCGCCCTACCGTCAACTCAACAACCGATGCCGTCAATACAACGGTTTCCTTTTGATAGAAGAAGGAAACTGTCATTACGCGTGGGAGGGCGGCGAGGCTGATCTGCGCCCCGGTTCCCTCATCTATCTGCCCTTCGGCTCCCGCCATCGGCTGACGGTGAAGAGCGATGCTTTCGCCTTCCGACAGGTGGATTTCACGGTCACGGACGCGGCGGGCGAGCTCCTGTGTTTTTCTTCGGTGCCGCACCTCTTTTTTGCTTCCGCACCCGCCGCCGTGACGGAGCTGTTCCGAGAAATGACGGCTCTGTACGAAAAGCCGAACGGACACTTTCGCCTCTATGAAACCTTCTATGCCCTCCTTTCGCAGATGGCAGACGCGCTCACACCGCCGGAAGATCCGCGGATCGAGCCTATCCTCGCCTATCTTCGCGACAATTATACCCGCGAGGTCAACCTCCGGGAGCTCGCCACCCTTACCTATCTCAGCCGCGCCCAGCTCTACCGTATGTTTCTCAAGGCGACGGGGCTTTCCCCTACCGCTTACCGCAACCGTCTGCGCATAGAAAAAGCCAAGCATATGCTTCGTGACACCGACTGTACCGTCGGTGAGATTTCCGTTCTGCTCGGCTTTGATTCGATTTATTATTTCAGTCGGTTTTTCCGACAGCTGACCGGCATGACCCCGACCGCCTTCCGCGGTGGGCGGGAGTAAGCCGAACGCAAAACCGCCCGTGCTTTTCTTTTTGCGAAAAGCACGGGCGGTTTCTTTTATTTTCCGATCATTTCAAGGAGTTTTGCCTCGTCGATGACGGGGATTCCGAGCTCGTTTGCCTTCGTGAGCTTGGATCCCGCGGCTTCCCCGGCGACGACATAGGAGGTTTTCTTCGAGACGGAGGACGCCGCCTTTCCGCCGTTTTGCTTGATGAGTTCCTGCACCTCGTCGCGGGAGAGTGTGGGAAGCGTTCCCGTAACGACGAAGGTCAATCCCGCGAGCGTGTCCGCGCTCTTCTCTTTCACTGCGTCCGTGCGAAGTCCGGCGGCAATCAGTCGGTCACACAGCGCGCGATTGCCCTCGTCGGCGAAGAATTCGACAAGCGCCGTCGCCGTGATCTCCCCGATGTCGCGGATCGCGGCATACTCCTCAAAGGTCGCGGCAAAGCATGCGTCGAGCGTGCGCATGACGGCGGCGATTTCCTCGCCCGCAACCACGCCGACCTGACGGATTCCGAGTGCGTACAGAAGGCGCTCAAGCCCTGCGGCTTTCGACCGTTCGATCGCGGCGATCAGATTCTCGGCGCTCTTCTCTCCCATGCGGTCGAGATCGGCGATGTCCTCCGCACGCAAAGCGTACAGATCGGCGACATCGGAGATCTTCCCGGCGGCGAGCAACAGCTCCACCACCTGCGGTCCGAGACCGTCGATGTTCATCGCGTCTTTGGACGCGAAGTGCGTGATCCCTCTCGCCTTCTGCGCGGGACAGCCGGGATAGACACAGCGCATCGCCGCGCCGTCCCCCGCCTCATCACGCACCACGGGGTGCCCGCAAGAAGGACAGACCTTCGGCATTTCAAAAACGCGCTCCTCTCCGGTTCTCTTCGCAGGCAGGCTCTCGATGATCTCGGGAATGATCTCTCCCGCCTTCCGTATCACGACGGTATCGCCGATCCGGATATCCTTCTCGGTAATAAAGCCGGCATTGTGCAGCGTCGCGCGGGAGACCGTCGTCCCCGCGAGTCTGACAGGTTCAAGATCGGCGATCGGCGTCAGAACGCCCGTTCTTCCGACCTGAATCTTGATGTCGAGAAGTTTCGTTTCTTTTTTCTCCGGCGGGTATTTGAAAGCGACCGCCCACTTCGGAACGCCCGTCCCCTCGCCGACAACGCGGCGGGCGGCAAGATCGTTCAGCTTGATGACGGCGCCGTCCATATCGAAGGAAAGCTCCGGGCGCGCCTCTCCGAGCTCTCTCACATGCGCGACAATCTCCTCTTCGGTATGCAGTGTCTTTCTGCGCGGAAGAGTGGTAAAGCCGAGTGCACTCAGACGATCAAGCGCCTCGGCATGCGTCTTCGCTTCTCTGCCGTCGGCGAAGAGACTCCCCTCCTGGAGGTTGAAGACGAAGATCTCGAGTCTTCTCGAGGCGGTGATCTTCGGATCCAGCTGGCGGAGAGAACCCGCCGCGGCGTTTCGCGGATTGGCGAACAGAGAGAGCCCGTCGGCGTCCCGCGCTTCGTTCAGCTCTTCAAACACGCGGCGCGGCATATACACTTCCCCTCTGACATTCAGATAAGGGAGAGGCTCCGAGAGCTTCAGGGGGATCGAGCGCACGGTGCGCAGATTTTCGGTCACATCCTCACCGACGATCCCGTCTCCGCGCGTCGCGCCCTTCACAAAGGTACCGTTCTCGTAAATCAGGGAGACCGACAGCCCGTCGATCTTCGGCTCTACGGAATATTCCGCTTCTTCTCCGAGGATCGCATTCGTCCGACGAAGGAAGTCGCAAAGCTCGTCCTCCGAAAACACATCGGTCAGGCTGTCCATGCGGACGCGGTGCGTCACCTTTCCGAATTTTTCGGATGCTCTGCCGCCGACGCGTTTTGTCGGGGAGGTCGGACTGTCAAATTCGGGGTATGCGCGCTCAAGATCGCCGAGCTCACGGAACATGGCGTCGTATTCGTCGTCGGGGATCTCGGGGGCGTCCTTTTCATAATAGAGCTTCGCGTGATAGTTTATCTTCTCACGCAATTCTTCGATCCTTGCGAGTGCCTCTGTTTTCTCCATAGCAAAGCGCGGCCGCCGCCGCTCTCCTTTCGGAAACTTCCTTGATTTCTATGACTTTATTTTACCACGGGAGAGGAAAAATGTCAATGCCGGAAAGGTTTGTTTTTCCGAAAAGAATCGACGGATTTTTTCAAAAAAACTATTGCCTTTTTCGCGGAATCGTTGTATAATGAAGAGCGAATACAAAAGCCGTCGCTCCGCGACGGAATGAGGATGATTATGGATCAGAAAATACAGAAAAAATCAACCGCCTCCGCCATCCGCTACTGGGCTCTGCTTTGCATCGGCAATATCATTGTCGCCGCCGGCATTTATTTTTTCAAAGCGCCGAACGGCTTTGCCATCGGCGGTGTCAGCGGTATCTCCATTCTTCTCGCCAAGCTGTTCCCTGTTCTGACACAGGCGGCTTACATGACGATTCTGAATGTGGCACTGCTCGTTGTAGGCGTTCTGTTTCTCGGACGCGGGTGCGGATTCAAGACGATCCTATGTGCCCTGATGATCTCCTTTGTCAACCAGCTCTTTGAATGGTTCCTTCCTCTCTCCGAGCCGCTGACGAACCAGCCGCTTCTCGAGCTTGTCTTCGCCGTGCTTCTTACCGGCTTCGGCTCCGCGATTCTTTTCAACTGCAACGCCTCGAGCGGCGGTACCGATATCATCGCCCTGATTCTGAAAAAATATACCAACCTGAATGTCGGACAGGCTCTCCTTGCCGCCGACTTCGTCGTTGCCTTCTCTTCCTTCTTTGTTTATAATGTGCA
>CALAFS010000310.1 GCA_937892405.1 uncultured Clostridia bacterium | reverse complement strand
GCCGAAACCGGGAGCTGTTCTTACTTTCCCGTTTCGGCAAAAAATCATATCAGGAGGTTTTCAGAAAATGAAAACACTTTCTACCAAGAGAGCGTTGTTTGCAAGTGTGATTTCCCTTCTGCTCTGCGTGACGATGCTCATCGGTTCCACCTTCGCGTGGTTTACCGATACCGCGACCGCTTCGGTCAATACCATCCAGTCGGGTTCGTTGAAGCTGGATATCGTCGACAAGGACGGTGCATCCCTGCAGGATCAGGGCATGAAGTTCCTGAACGACGAAGGCTCCGACGACATTCTGTGGGAACCCGGCGCAACCTTCAGAACCGCGGGCTTCCGTATCAAGAACATCGGCAACCTTTCGCTGAAGTTCAAGCTCGCGCTCACCGGTCTCAACGGTACGAGCGAGCTGCTCAAAGTCATTGAGTTCTCCGTCGTGCGTGAAGACGGCACTTCGGTTGACCTCTCCTCGTTCGAGGGCACACTCCTCGCGGCAGATGCCGAGAGCGAGCTTCTCTTCATCGAAGGTCACATGAAAGAGACCGCCGGCAATGAGTATCAGGGAAAGACTCTTGACGGAATCGGCATTACGGTATACGCAACGCAGTATACATACGAATATGACAGCAACGGGAATACCTACGACACGGACGCCGCCTATCCCACCTACCCTGCCGGACTGACAAAGGACGACTTTGCCGCCGCGGATAAGGCTGTTGACGATGAGGGCAACTTCTACCCCACCTTCAAAGAGGCGCTCGAAAATGTCGCGGATAACGGTACTCTTTATTTTAAGGAAGAGTCTATCGTCGATTTTCCGACCCATCTCAATGTGACAAAGAATGTCACGATCTATGCCAACGGCGCCGACTTCTCGGGTAAGGACATCTCTATCGGCACCTATGCCGCGCCCGAAAACGAGGTAACCACCGTCAATATCTACGGTGCAAAGAACCTTGTCGTCTGGGGTCAGCCGACCACCGGACTCTCCGACGCCTGCACCTGGAACATCAACTTCTACAACTGCGAGAATGACGGCTACAACTTCCTTATGTACAGAGGCGGTAGCAGTGCCACCGCAAAAATCAATCTGACGCTGACCGGCTGTAAGGCAAACGGCTTTGCCGACTCGATCGTTCATACCACGGCAGACGGAAGCATCCTGATCAAGGATTGCACCTTCACGAACAACTGCGCGCCGATCAACATCGCGCACAAGCAGTCCGGCACGATGAGCGTCACGGTAGAAAACACTGCGTTCATCGGTTGCGGCAAAGTGGATCCTGCCAATGATTACTTCGCCCCTGCCCGTTTTGTCAACAATAGCGAAACCGGTACGCTGACTGTCAACCTGCTGAATAACTCCTTCACCGATACGATCGGTACGAACGGTGACATTCTCCTCGGTGATTATAGAGAAGGAAAAGCATCTCACAAGGTCACGGCGAACATCGTCACAAATGGCGACACCGTCACGGTGAAGTCCTCTGCCGATACCGCATACGAGTATGCGGGCGGTACGGTGATCGCGGGTGTCCCCGCAATCTCGACTGAAGCAACAGGCACCACGATGGGTGATGTCTTCAAGGACGAAGACGGCAACAGCGCCGACTTCGGATTCAATACACCGGCAAAAGATCTTACCATCGACGGCAAGGGCACAGCCACTGTCACCGGTTTCGCCGACGCATGGATCGAAGGCGATGTCACCATCAAGGGCGTAACCTTTAAGAACGGTGCCTGCTTTACCGCGAAGGCGGACGGAACGGTCGGCACGCTCACGCTGGAAAATTGCACTTTCTATGCCTGCAATCAGGACCTGATTGATCTGACTCCCTATGCGGTCAATTCCCTCAAGAACTCAGGCGCCGGTCTGTGCCTTAACATTGACACAAAGAACAGCCCGAACCTGAAAATCGTCATCAAGGGTTGCAAATTTGTCGGTGAAAATGACAAAACACTGGATCGTAACGGCTGGAAAGATATGGGCGGTGAAGGTTGGAACAAAGAGACTGCCACGAAGGATAAGTCCCGCGGTCATGCCATTATGATTAACGGTATTTGCGGCGGAGGAGACGGTGCGACAGCAGAATCCGTCCTGATTGAAAATTGCACCATGAACGGTATCCGCGGGCATGCCATTCAGCTCTATGCCCTCAGATTCAATGTGACGATCAGAAATTGCAAAATCAACAGCTGGGGTAACAACGCGCAAACGGCAGGCGGAAAAGCCACCGATGCCGCTATCCGCGGTGATCTTGATGCAACAAATCCCGGCAGCCTGACACTTGAGAATAACTACTTCGGTCTTGATGAAACATCAAACATCAAACATGTCAATGTTGATCGTTACACCGGCAACACCGACGGAACGAGAAAAGCCGGAACCTATAATTAAGTAAAATTTCCGTTTAGTCTCTCCACCTCCGGGTGGAGGGGCTGACGAAAGGCAGAAATGCAAAAGCACTTGTGCCTTTCGTCAGCCGATCACCTATTTTCAAAAAAAGGAGACTTTATTATGAAACATGCACAATCGGCATTTTGCCCCATGGGGGGGGGGGTATCACTTTGTAATTTAGTGATATTGCTCAAACCCTCGTTTTCTTCGTTTCCCTAAGCAGAACATCTCCTGTTTTATCCGAAGCCGGGAGCTGTTCTACCTCTTCGCTTCGGAAAATCAATACAGGAGGTTTTCGAGATGAAAACACTTTCCACCAAAAGAGCGTTGCTCGCGAGCGTGATTTCTCTCATGCTCTGCGTAACGATGCTCGTCG
>CALAFS010000309.1 GCA_937892405.1 uncultured Clostridia bacterium | reverse complement strand
TTTCTCTCCTTTTCTCCGGGATATCCGGCATTAATGGGGTCTTTGCTTTTTCTTTTTGTTACATGGCGGGTTATCTTATTCCGCGCCTTTGAGTGCCTCGACCATGTCGATCTTCCGGTTCTTGCGTGCGACGAAGAAGCTGACGAGGAGGGACATGCCGACCGTGAGAAGGATCGTTATGAGGATCGACAAGACGCTCACCGACATGCGCATCTCATACTCTCCGGCAAGTGCCTTCAGAAGGTAATCCAGCGTCAGAACACCGACCGGAAGTCCGATCAGGGCGCCGAGGAGGCTGAGCCACAGGTTCTGCCCGATGAGAAGCTCTCCAATGCGCCGATCCTTAAATCCGACGACCTTCAGGGTTGCCATCTCGCGGTAACGCTCGGTATAGCTCATGACACCGAGGTTATAAAGGACGATAATGCCGAGGAGCAATGCTCCGCCGACGAGGAGGAAAATCATCTTGTTCATCATATCGAGGAAGGTATCGAAGGTGTCGATGATCGCCTGTTTTTCCTGCACCGACTTGATGGCGTCGTCTGTCGCGATCTCCGCTTTTGCGGTGTCGGTATAGAGTGAATCATAGCGGTAGGAAATGCCGAGGGTGTCGGCATAGGCGGGGGTCATGGCGATGCTCTCCGATGTACTGCGGAAGATGCCCGCCACGCGCACGGTATAGCTCTTCTCCGATCCGTAGGGACTGACGGTGAAGGTATCCCCCTCTTTCAGTCCGAAGGTGTCGGCGAGACGGACGCAGATATAGGCGCCGTCCTCGGACAGGGTGGTATATCCGCCCTTCTCTGCCGGGAAGCGTATCTTATCCCGTGTCACATCGTAGATATCGAGGGAAACCGACTTTTCTGTCTTTTCCCCTTCCTCCGTCATCTCGACATAAACGGAAGCGCTCCGATCTGCCGCGTAGCGGGTAGAGAGCGTATCGGCATCGTCTGCCGTCGCCGTGTCGCTGAGATAAATGCGGGAGGCATAATTGGTCGCGCCCTGATAGTAGAGATCGAGGAAGGCGTCCATCGTGTCCCGCATACCGAGGGAGGCAATAATAAGAAGCGTACAGCCGATCACACCGATGAGAGACATGGCGCTGCGGGACTTATGCCGCATGATGTCACGCAGGTTCCAACGGGTGCCGAAGGAAAGCTTATGAAAGAGCTTTGTCTTCTCGATGAGGAGGGGCTTCATCTTCTTCGGCGTATAGGGGCGAAGGGCGTCCGCCGCAGTGCCGCGGAGCATTTCCTTCACCGACAAAAAGCCGATCAGGACAAGCAGAAGGAAGACGACGGCGAGAAGAGGAATCATGAAGGGAGGCATCACGATCTTCCACTCCGGAAGATCCATGTAGGTGCCCATCATGCCGTTCGGGTCCATGATGTACATGACGATGGCGTATCCGATGCCGATACCGCCGAGGATACCGACGACGCCGACCATCGCGGCGTAGGAGGTGTAGTGAAGGAGAATGCGGCGATCCTTATACCCGAGCGCCTTCAGTGTGCCGATCTGCGTCTTTTCTTTCGCCGCGAGGCGGTGCATGGTGGTCACCATGGTGAGAACGGCAATCAGAAGGAAGAGAACGGGAAGAACCGACCCCATCGTCTTGCCCTCATCGACCTCGCCCTCCGCGGCGGAATAAGCGGCAGTCTCACTCTTCGTGAAGACCAGCAGCGTCTTACCGACAGCGTCCTTTACCGCCTCGGAGAACTCCGCCTTTTCCATATCGGAGAGGACGCGCAGATCGGTATAAAACTCAAATCCGAGCGCCCCGCGATAGAAGGCGGGAGAGATATAAGCGAAGGCATAGGTGGAAAGATCGGGCATCAGCTGGGACTCGTCCCGCGTGCAGATCATATATTCGCCGGACTTGATAAGTCCTTTGATTTTTCCTTTGAATTCCCTGTTTGCGTAAATAAGAGTTAGCGTATCGCCGACCGAGAACCCGTTTTTCTGCGCGTACTGGTCGGAAATCCAGATGCCGTCGGTGCTGTCTTCGTCATACGCGTCACCGGAGGTGACAAGGAAGCCGGAGACGGCGGGATCGGTGGTGACGGTGAGGGAGAGACTGTGCCCCTCTTTCTCCTTCACATCGGTATTGACGGCGATATAGCGCGCTACGCGGCGCACGCCGAGAATTGCCGCGACGCTCGCGCGGTCCTCTTCGGAAAAGCCGCTCTCCGAGCGGACAAGGAAGTCGGCATAGCCCGTCTCATCGAAGAAGGAATCCATGCTTTCCTCGATGCTCGCCCACTCCATATTGAAACCGACGAAAACGCCGATACCGAGAGCGATCATGAGCATCATGGAAATGAACTGCGCCTTATACTGCTTTACGGTGCGCAAAAGTTTCAAAAACAGCATGGCCTCTCCTTACCAGTCGATCTCGTCGGCGGAGGCGGGATGTTCCTGCTCTTCTTTTGCGACGATCTTTCCGTTCTTGACACGGAGGACGACATCTGCCATTTTCGCAATGTTCTGGTTGTGGGTAACGATGACAATGGTTTTTCCGTACTCGCGCGCCATGCGGAGCAGGAGCTTCAGAACGAGGACGCCCGTCTCGGAATCCAAAGCGCCGGTCGGCTCATCGCAGAGAAGAATCTTCGGATTCTTTGCGAGGGCGCGGGCGATGGAGACTCTCTGCTGTTCGCCTCCCGAAAGCTCGGAGGGAAAGTTTTTCAGATGGTCGGAAAGTCCGACCTCCTCGAGCATTTTGGTCGCGGACAGGGGGTTCGGTGCGATCTCCTTGACGAGGGCGACATTCTCGTGTACGGTCAGGGTGGGGACGAGGTTATAGAACTGGAAGACGAAACCGACCTTGCCTGCGCGGTATTCGGCGAGCTCGTTCTGATTCAGGGTGGAAATATCCTGTCCTTCGACATAGATTTTTCCTTCCGTCGGGCTGTCAAGTCCGCCGAGGAGGTTCAAAAGGGTGCTCTTCCCCGCGCCGCTCGGTCCGAGAATGACGACATATTTTCCTTCGTCGAGGGTCATATTCACGCCGTCCAGTGCGCGAAGCTCATGGTCGCCGCTCCGATATACGCGGCTGACATTTTTGAATTCTACAATTGGCATTATTTTATCTCCGTTTGCCGTCCGCGGGCGGCAGGATATATAAATTCATGGGGATAGGAAAAAGGGGGCATATACTATGGGGAGTGTATCTCACGGTGAGGTAGGCGGTGAGTTTTGCGCTTTGCGGGGGTTCCTCAAGGGTTCGTAAATGGTGAATTTGCGTTTTTTGCGGGTCGTCGGGGGCGCCGACCCCTACGGGTGGAAGCACGGCGTGTGATTCTCTTTTGTAGGGGTGGCGGGAATGACGAGCGAGGCGGGCGCCCGATGGGCGCCCCTACGAGGGGCTTCCTCAAAGGGTCGTAAATGGTAAATTTGCGTTTTTTGCGGGTCGTCGGGAGCGCCGACCCCTACGGGTGGAAGCACGGCGTGTGATTCTCTTTTGTAGGGGTGGC
>CALAFS010000308.1 GCA_937892405.1 uncultured Clostridia bacterium | reverse complement strand
GTGGCGGAGATGATAAAAAAATTGGAAGAAATTACAAACTTCGACATTCTTCGCTCTTGACATGATATCCAAAATATGGTATTCTATCCATAGAGCTGGTGCGCGCCAAGCAAAAAAAGGAAAAAGAAAAGGAGTCTCTCATGAAAAAAAGAATGTTTCATCGCTGTATTTTCGGTCTCTTCTCGCTGTTCCTTGCCGCCGCATTGTTGATTCCGACTGCCGCACAGACAATCACGGAAGTCAATGCCGAAAAAAATGCCATTGTCTCGTTGATCAACAATTATGCCGATGCGGACACCGATTTTTACATCGCTTCGGAAAAACAACTGAAAAATGTCAATGGAGAATTCGCTTACACCTGCTACGCTCTGCGTCCTCACGGATATGCTATTCTCCGCAACGACAACCATGTGCTTTCGGAAGCCTGTTTTGAAGAAAATGCGTCTGTCCCGTTTGATCTGAAGGATCCGACGGTCTACTATTATGTAGGTCCTTCGACATTCGCGACGGAACAAGACGATGCGCTCTGCCTTGACGACGGCACCGTACTGACGGAAGAGGTCCTGCGTTCGGTCCGTCAGACAGAAAACCTGCTTTCCGAACGGGAGGATATTCTCGGGAATTACGGTTCCGCTTCCCTGGCGGGAATTCCGACCACTCCCACTGTGATTACGAAATCGGTTCAGGAAGACTACTTCAAGAAACTTACCCTTGCTTTCGGCAACAACTCGAAAAATACCTGTACTGTGATTGCTGCAGGAATTCTGTTCGGTTTCTATGACACTTTTGTTCACGATACCTATGTTGCGGATATGTATCGTATGTCGGCCTCCAGTGTTCAGAGCGAAGGAACGACTCAGGAATTCCACGACTTGCTCTGCAACTATGTATACGGTGACAACAGCTGGGGGCGGATTGATATTGCTTCGGCGTTGAGCGGATTTAACAAATACCTTATCGATCGGGGAATGAGCATCTGTTTTGAATCAAACAGCACCGAAAGCGTCATCGCCACCCGCACAAAGGTGACTGCCATGATTAACCGCGGTCACCCTGTCATTGCCTCTATGGGAAAAAATTACGGTGCAGATATCAATCACACAGTTGTGGTATACGGATATAAATTGATTTCTACCCAAGGAGGCGGCGCGGAATTCTCTTCCGTCGGAACGGATGCGGCGACCACGACCACAACATTTCGTGTGCATTACGGCAAGAAGTATGAGAAAACCGATGTGTGGCTTTCCTCGGATTGGTTTTACCGCTACGGTGCTCTCGAGGACTGTGTCACGAACAACACGCATATCATGGATTCCCTCGGTTATGTGCAGGATTATCACAGCGGCAGCCTGCATTATTACCTCAAAAAGACAGCCTGCTCTTCCTGCGGTGGCAATACCACTTCCACATGGATTTCCGTCCCGTGCAACGGAAACTGTGCTTCCGTCTCTTCTTTTGATTTAGCGGACTAAAGCAAAATGATGAACAATTTGTAAAAAAGTGCGTCATATTCTTTACTATTCGGATATAATATGTTATCATAGGAATACCAAAGGATTTCATATCACATTCGCCACGAAAGAGGTACCATATGAAAAAAGTCTTGCTTTGTCTCCTTCTTTTAGGCTCTCTTCTCCTCGCATCCTGCGGCGAGGCGGCATACAAAAGAACCGTCACTTTCGACGAGCTGTACGCCGAGACGACGGAAAACGCTTCCCCGGCGAAAAAGAGGGCAACCCCGGCGGAGCAGGAAGCGCCGGGCACATGGGTGGAACCCAAAGACCTGCCGACTGCTTCCAAAGAGCTTGTCGGCGTTCAGCTGACGATGTCCAGGAAGAAAGACATTTCCGCAACGGTCGTCTTCGCGTATTCGCCCGAAAACGAAAAGGGAGAGGAACAGCTTCTTCTGATCTACACGCCCCGCACAACGCTCGGCTATCCGATTGTTTTGGCTCTGAAGACTTCTTACGGGTCGATGGAAGCATTTCTTACGGAAAAAGATACCTTCTGCGGGATCGTCCGCACAATTGCCATCGGTGCCGACGACTATATGTACGACGGAAATGCTGTGTTTGCGGCTATGGAAGAGGAAGGCAAAGCAGGTGACGCGTCCTCCGAGGTTGTTTACGGCGTTTTATTTCCGGAAGACGGAAAAATCGTGCCGCATGTTTTTGACAGTTCTGCGGTATATACAAAGAATTTTGAACGCACGCTCGAACGCTTTCACATTCCTGCGATGAAAAAATCGTAAGGACGGAAAAGTGTGGCGCGCCCGTCGTTTTCCCGACGGGCGCGCTTTTTCTATGGTGGATTTTATTCCCCGTAAAGTCCGCGGACGGAAACCTCGCCGGTAAAGATATCCTTCTCTTCTCCGTCGGGGAAACGAACGCGGAGGGAAAAATCGTCGCCGATGGCGACGGCGGTCGCAAAGCGGTCGCCATCGGGGGAACGGACGATAACTTCCCTGCCGGGGGTAATATTCGCCGCGCGGTATTCCGCGAGATAGTCGCCGACATTCGCGGGGAAGGTCCATGTCATGCGGTCAAGTTCCGAGATCAGGGCGGCGGCAAGGCGGGGAGCGGAAATCTCTTCCCCGCTCTCGGCGGCGAGCGAGGTCGCCTTATTTTGCAAGTCTTCGGGAAAGTCATCGCGTTGCTCGGAGACATTGATCCCGATGCCGATCACGGCATAGTCGATGTGCCCGCTCTCGCTCTCGAGGGCAAGTTCGGTGAGGATTCCCGCAATTTTTCTTTCGTTCAGGAGGAGGTCGTTGACCCATTTGATATCGGCGGTGAGATGGCAGGCAGACCAAATCGCACGGCGGGCGGCGACGGCGGTCAGGGCGGTGAGCACCGTGCTGTCCTGCGGGGTGCAATCGGGACGGAAGAGGTAGGAGAGATAGATGCCCTTCCCTGCCGGGGAGAGAAAGGAGCGTCCGCGTCTGCCGCGCCCGG
>CALAFS010000307.1 GCA_937892405.1 uncultured Clostridia bacterium | reverse complement strand
GCGGAAAAACTTATGTAAACGGCGGGAACAGAAGGCACAGAATCATCGCCGCGGCAGAGACAGCAAGCACCGAGTCGAAGCGATCCATGATTCCGCCGTGTCCCGGCATCAGACGACCGTAATCCTTCACGCCGTGCTCCCTTTTCACAAGAGAGGCAAGAAGATCGCCGATCTGCCCCACCACCGCGAGGAAGACGCCCCCGAGCGAAAGGACAAGGTAATTCGGCACAACCTCAACGATCATGGAGAGGATCCAGCCGTAAAGAACCATAAAAGCGGCGGCGAATACAATCCCGCCGAGCGAGCCTTCCACCGTTTTTTTGGGGCTGATCTCGGGAATCAGCTTATGCTTCCCGAAGAAAACGCCCGTAAAATAGGCGAAAATGTCGGAAATCCACGCGCCGATAAAGACCATGCCGAAATAGTATTTTCCCATCGGCAGGTACCGGAGAATCGTCAGTGCCGTAAAGCAGGTGACAACATAGGTCACAGATACAAACACCGCCGAAAGATCGGCGTAGAGGATCTTCCCCTTCGCAAAAACCGCGACGAGGAAGGAATAAAGCAGATAAAGGAAAAGAGCAAGCGCCAGAACCAACACCGCGACGGTGTCGTCATAGCTCTGCATCAGGAAAAAGGACGCGACGGGAAGCCCGAGCGCGACAAGATATGCAGGCACCGAGAGAATCCATCGCTTGTGCTGTCCGAGCACGCGGAGCATCTCGAACACCCCGCCGAAGGCAAGCAGTGCCATCGCGATCGGATAGACAATCGTCTCCGATAAAAAGAAGACGCCGACCAGTACCGCGGCAATCACGGCGCCTGTGATAATCCGTTGTTTCATCTGAAAAAATCCTTTCGGCGGCGGAACGCTCCGCCCGTATTTCTGAGAGGTGCCCCGCAACAATGTCGCGGGCACTTCTTCCGGTTACGCCTTTTTACCCGTCGTATCCTCTTTGTCGAGTCCGCCGAAACGGCGCTTTCTGCGGTAAAATTCATGCACCGCCTTCATGATGTCCGCCCGGTCAAAATCCGGGAAGAGCGTGTCGGTGAACACGAATTCGGAATACGCGCTCTGCCAAAGTAGGAAGTTGGAAAGTCTGAAATCTCCGCCCGTGCGGATAATGAGATCCGGATCGGGTGAGTGCGAGGTGTAAAGATGGCGGGAGATACTCTCCTCCGTGATCTCCTCCCCCGCTGCTGCTGCCTCGCGCGCGGCATGGACGATCTCGTCCCGTCCGCCATAGTTCAGCGCGACATTGCAGACAAAGGGGCGATCCGCCGCCATGTTCTCCACCTCGATACACTTCTCGCGGAGCTTTTCCGGCAGGGCGGCTTTATCTCCGAGGAATTTCATCGAGAAGGTGGGATCTTCTTTGATTTTCCGGATTACAACCGTGTCAAGATACCGGTAGACGAGATCCATGATGACATCGACCTCTTCCTTCGGTCTCTTCCAGTTCTCGGTCGAAAACGCGTACAGCGTCACATGGTGCACGCCGATCTCACGGAAAATCTCCAGCATGTGCTCGATCTTTGCCGCGCCCTGCGCGTGTCCGTAGGTGCGGGGCATCATGCGCCGCTTCGCCCATCTGCCGTTGCCGTCCATGATGATGGCGACCGATTGCAGTCTTTCGTCAACGCGGAATGTCTCCGCTTTTTTTCTCTTAAAAAGCATGGCTCCCCCGGAAGACCGTCAGATCTCCATTACTTCTTTCGTCTTATTCTGCGTGACCGTGTCGATTTCCTTCGTATACTTGTCGGTAAGATCCTGGATCGCCTTATCGCCCGACTTTGCCTCGTCCTCGGTCAGCTCGGAATTCTTTTTCATTGCCTTGACCTTGTCGTTGGCTTCACGGCGGATATTGCGGATCGCGACCTTCGCGTCTTCGCCCATCTTCGCGACCTGCTTGGAAAGTTCCTTTCTTCTCTCCTCGGTTGTGGGGGGGAAGACAAGGCGGATACAGGTACCGTCATTCTGCGGATTGATACCGATGTCGGAGGTCAGGATCGCCTTTTCGATCCCGCGCGTCGCGCTCTTATCCCATGCCGTGATGACGATGGTGCGCGCGTCGGTGACCTTAATCTCCGCGATGTCGCGGATCGGTGTGGGGGAACCGTAGTAGTCCACGCTCACCTTTTTCAGCACATCGGGATTCGCTCTGCCGGCGCGAATGGTCGACAGGTTCTCGCCGTAGGCGGCGACGCTCTTTTTCATTTTTTCTTCAAATTCTCTTGTTTCAAATTTCATGGCGGTTCTCCTTTATATTGAATGGATTTTGATTTCAGTCGGGGGTGACCACGGTGCCGACCTTCTCTCCGCGCACGGCGGCAAGAATGTCCTCGGGGGTCGAAAGTCCGAATACACGGATCGGCATGCCTGTCGAGAGGCAGAACGCCGCGGCGGTAAAGTCGATCGCGGCGAGTCCGCGCGAGAGAATCTCGGTACAGGAGACGGTCGTGAGTTTCTTCGCGTTCGGATCGCGGCGGGGGTCTGCCGTGTAGATATAGTCGATATTTTTTGCCATCAGCATGGCGTCGGCGCGGATCTCCGCCGCGCGGACGGCGCC
>CALAFS010000306.1 GCA_937892405.1 uncultured Clostridia bacterium | reverse complement strand
ACCTTGCAAGCAAACTTTTTCACTTATATTATAACAAAAATCGGCAAAAAATGCTTATCCCGAAGATACTTTTTGTGAAAGAAACGAAAGATCCGGTCAAAACCGCACCTGTTTTCCGAGAGGGCGGCGAACCGCGCCGTTTTCCTTATAAAAAAGGAGGACGGGACCTTGCAAAAGATTCCGTCCTCCTTCCGTTTTACGAAAAGCGACTCAGTAATGTTCTTTGGTAATCCATGCGATGACACCGACGATAGTCTTCGGTGCGGCGGCATAGGAGACATCGAGCGCGGCATCGGTCTCGCGGGTGAACATCTCGTTCATCAGAGCGATGTCGATGTTATAGTCCTTCACTGCCTGCTTGATCGCGGTCTCCGCCTCGGCGACACCATCATAGGTCTTATCGTCAAGAGCGGCGAGAGCGGCGCGTGCCTTCATAATCAGGGCGGCGCGCTCGGAGAGGTCGTTTGTCTTCTTCAGGGCGGCGGCAGAATCCACGACGATCTTGCTGTTGCCCTCCCAGAGAGTAACCTCTGCCTCGATCGCGGAGAAGGCGATGTTCGCCTCGACGACACCGTCGACAGTCAGAAGATCATCCGCGACGCGAAGTGCCTTGACCTCGGCGATAAGAGCTTTTCTGTCCTGAATGGTGGTCGCGCTCTTCAGACGGTTGACCGCCGCGATGTAGTTGGCGATCGCAGTCTTATCCGCTTCCAGTGCACGGTTCATCTCGTCGATCTTTGCAATCGCGCACTCGACGGAGTTCGTGAAATCGACATCGGCGGGAAGAACGCCCGCACGGATATACTCGATCTCGACGAGAAGATTTCCGTCTTCGTCCTTCATCAGACTCTCGGCACTCATGAGACAACCGATACGGGAGCTGCGCTCCGTAGCATAGACGGCACGGGAGATATAGGAGAGGAAGGATTCGTTGTAGGAGACGATATTATCGAAATATTCCGACCATGCGGCATAAGCGGCAAGGGCGTCGGTGATGGGGTGAACGGTCTCTCCGTCTTCTACGAGGAAGAAGGTTTCATCGTCGTAGTAGGAGGCGCCTGCCGCCGTATATCCCGAATAACGGGCGGCGAAGGACGCGTCGGTATCCGCAAGCTCCGTGACGGCGGTGAGGAAGGTCAATGCCTTCTGATTTGCGTCGGAAACGAGCGCCTCGATCTGGTCATACACAGCGATGGCGTCCGCGATGCCGGGATAGGTGGCATCCTGCTCCGTATCGGCAACCGCCTCAAGAAGAGCGGAAAGCTCGGCGTAATTCAACTTCGTGGGAAGGACACCGGTCATGGTGGAAATCAGCAGCTCGGCGTCCGCACGGATCTTCTCCACAGCGGCGCTCTCGGTATGGTACTTTGCAAGGGCGCGCGCATACTCGGAATCGTCATCGGGATCCTCAACGCCCGCCGCCAGAATGACATCGTGAATACGGTTCAGTTCGTCGACGAAGGTGCTACGGTCGGTATATGCCGCAGTCGCATCGATATTTGCGACAGCGTCTATCATCTTCTTTGTATAGAAGGTAACGGCGAAGGTCTGATAAGGAATCTTATCGCCGAGAGACTCGCCGCCGTAAAGTGCCTCATATGCCTCGCTGCCTTCCGTCGCGGTGAAGCCGGCAGAGAGGAGGGTATGTAAGGTGTCGATCAGTTCCTCTTTCTGTGCGTCAGTGGTGGTATCGGTGTTATAAAGATTGACAAGGTTGATAACCGCCGCTTCGCTCTTCTTCTGCTTCTCTTCAAAGGTGCGGGCGAAGGTACCGGTGTACACTTCGACATAATCAAGGGAAAGTGTGACACCGGTGTTGATCCGGTTGGGCAGGCGTAGCGTCATCTCACTAACAGAGGTGAGCGCCGTGGCGACAACCTCTGCACCATAGGCAGTGCCCGTTGTATTATCAGTCACGGATATGGTCGCGGTTGTCGTTCCTTTATCATAGTAGAGAGATACACTATAAAAACCCCCCGCGGTCAGGGTGAGTCCTTCCACCTCGACGGGAGCGCTTCTCACGGCGTCCTTATCTGTGAGGGTATAGCACAAAGCCTTCTTCTCCGCAAAGTCAAAGGTAAACACGAGGCGGGGCGCCGCGTCACTCGCAAGTTCAAACTGAAGATTGCCCGTATCCGCACCTTCAATACGGAAGCGGAAGTTAACGCCGACATTCCCGTCCTTGCAGGTTGCGGAATACGCGACCGTCGAGCGGCGGTTCATCTCAATGACCGCAAGTCCGTCGCGATAGGCAGCCTCAGCCTGCGAGAGGGTAAGGCGCCCCGAGCCTTCCGCATCCGTGAAGGTATCGTAGGCGAAGGTCTTCTCCGCGTCGTAATACTCGAGAATGTCCGAGATCTTCCCGTTCCCTACCTCAGCAAACGCCGCGACGCAGAAACAGGAGATGAGGACAGCCGCCGTAACGCACGCGAGCAAGAGCTTCTTCATCATTTTTTTCATAGCAGTCTCCTTGTACACCCCGAAGGGGGAGTTGTATATGATTTCGCATATATATTATAACATTTTCTTTTGAAAAAATCAACTTGGCAATATGGCAAAAAATAAGAGTGAAATTTGTACCTTTTGCACAATCGGGAGGGGTATCCCGCAAGACCGGAAAAGTCGGGCGATCCAAGAAAGAAACGCGGAATCGGAGGGCAAGCCGCAACCGACACAAAAATGTCAGGGTGAAAATCCGCGCCGTTTTTCCCAAAACGAAAAAAATTTCCGCGAGCGGTTGATTTTCCCGACGAATTGTGTTATAATTTTCAGTATGGATATATGGTGGGGTGGTTTACGCACGCGCGACGCGACCCCATGATGACAAGGATAGAAAATCGGAACGCGGGGGAAAGGCAAGCATGGCAAAGAGCATTTACACCTATTACAAAGAGCGCCTGATCGAGATCGGCGGCAACAATAAGTGTCTGTACCTGAAAAGTGTCGTCAGAAAAAGTGCCTATGACATCGGCCGCATCTTTGAGGGGCGGGACGGCAAGGTAGCGGAATTCGTCGATTTTCTCTTCACCGCGCGCAAGTATCCGTTGACACTGATCGCGAACAGCGAGAAAAAAGAGATCCTCGAAAACCTCGATATTCAAAGTAAACTTGACAAAAAGCTCAAAGATATCTCCGTCCTCGAGCCTGAGGAACAGAAAAAAGCGGCGCAGAAGAACGACAAGATCCGCAGAGAAGAAACCGCGCACGCCATGGAGCTCGAAATCGGAAAGATCAAGGAGCTGAAGCGCGAGATCGAAGATATCGAGCGCGAGACCGGACGGTACGAGCTCTATATCGGATACCCCTTCGTTTTCGGTTCGATCCAGCAGGGACCGAAGCGCACGATGATCAAGGCGCCCCTTCTGCTCTTCCCCGTCAAAATTGAGTTACCCGACGAAAACACGGCGGAGATCCGCTTCAATGAAGCGGAAAAAGTACGGATCAACCCGGCGCTCGTCTTCGCTTACGCACAGTCGAAAAAGCTGAATATTGACAATCTCGAGCTGGAGTTCGACGACCTGACCTCCTTCAAGTCGGTCAAGGCGATCGCGGAATATCTCGGCGAGGCGCATATCCGCATCGACTGCTCACATTCGAAAAATGTATATAACTACGACCGCTTCAAGGAGCCGGACAACCGCGGCGGGCTCTCGGTGCGCTATGCCGCCGTGCTCGCGAGATTCCCTCTCTCGAACTCGATCTACAACGACTATTGCCTGCTCGAAAAAAAGAAGCTGACCAACGATCCGATCGAAGAACTTCTCACCCCGCAGAGCCGCAGAATCCGCCGTCTGTTCTGGAAATCGAAGAAGAAAAAGCCGCACGACGAAAACAGCTACAATGTGCGCATGCTCGACTATGCCCAGTCCGAGGTGGTACGCAAGGTGGCGAGAAACGGCAATATGGTCATCTACGGTCCTCCCGGCACGGGAAAATCGCAGACGATCGTCAATATTATCACAGACGCGATCTGTAAAAAGAAAAAAGTGCTCGTGGTGTCGCAGAAGAAGGCGGCGCTCGATGTGGTCTACAACCGTCTCGGCACGCTGAACGAAAAGGCGATGTATCTGACCGACGAGACAAAGGAGAAGCAGTTCTTCTACGAGCGCTGTCTTCTCGCCCATCAGAAGGACCAGATCGAAAGCCTTGTCGATGTGGCGGCGCTCGAGCGGGAATATGACGATCTGCAGGGGCGGATCAATACGGAAGTGCACACGCTGGAGACGATCTTCGACACGCTGAACAAGGTGCGCCCGTTCGGTCTCTCACTCGCGCAGATGTATGCGTCCTCCTATGCGATCGCGAAGAATTCGAGCGAATACGGCATCTATACGAACATGCTGGAAAACAAAAAGATCATGGCGCTCGACTATAAGGCGATGAGCGACGCGCTTTTTGTGATCCGCTCGAAGAACCTCGAGGGACTTTACTACAACTATGTGCAGGCGAAAGAAAAGAATCCGGTCATCGACCACATGCGCGAAGACCTCGATATTCTGACGCTGAGCGAGGTCAAGGGTAAGCTCGAGGATGTGCAGAAATCCCGCAAAGGGCTCTTCAACACAGCAAAGCATCCGTATTACCGTCAGGTGCTCGCCTACTACTATGAAATCAAGGACGGCAAGAACCTTGACACCATCGTACACATGGCGAAGCGGGTCGGAAAAATCCACGACTCCGACGCGAAGATCCGCGAGGCGTTCCTCGAAACCGCCGCCGCGATCGAAAGCTATGTCGCCGAATACGATTGTCTGCACCGCGTGCTGACCCCCGACGGATACCTTGCCGTCATCGACAACATTCTGCGTGGGAACACCTCGTATATCCGCCATGTACACGACGCGCTCGACAATTATATTTCGATGCGCGATGTAAACAAGCTCCTCGAGTCGCTCGACGACACAAAGCTCGGCATCCTGAATTTCGCCTACGAGACGAGCAGAAGCTATCAGAATTACGAGGAGATCCTCGAAAAGCTTCTGATCCTGCGGATCTATCACGAAGTGCTCCGCTATGAAGAAGAATGTAAGGACGAGCTTGGAAAAACCGTCGATTTTGCAAACATTACTTCACGAATCGAGAAGTTAAAGGAACAGCAGCTTGTCATTGCGAACAAGATCTGCTCCGGTAAGAACAGCCGCGAATACGACGCTCTCTATGAAAACGCGAAGAACAATAAAGACTTCCTCTACCAGATCTCGAAGAAGCAAAAATACTGGCCGATCCGCAAGACGATGGAGGTTTACAGCGACTTTGTCCTCGCGCTCTTCCCCTGCTGGCTCCTCTCGCCGGAGAATGTGTCGACCTTCCTGCCCTTAATCAAGAACATGTTCGACATCGTGATCTTCGACGAGGCGTCGCAGGTCTTTATCGAAAGCACGATCCCGACCATCTACCGCGGCAAGAACATTGTCGTCGCGGGAGACGCAAAACAGCTCCGCCCGTCCGCCACCTTCATGAAGCGGTATCTCGGCGGCGACCCCGACGCGCAGGACGACTACGCGGTGCAGGCGGCGCTCGAGGTGGACAGCCTTCTCGACCTCGCAGTCTCGCGCTATGAAAGTGCGAACCTGACCTATCACTACCGCAGCCACTATCAGGAGCTGATCGCCTTCTCGAACAACGCGTTCTACACCGGCGGACTCCGCATCGCGCCGAACATCTCGCGCAATGTGGGCACCCGCCCGATCGAACGGTACAAGGTACCCGGCAAGTGGGTGGACCGCAAGAATGTGGTGGAGGCGAAGCGCGTTGTGGATCTCCTTTCCGAGATCGCAAAGACACGCAAGAACCGTGAAACCATCGGTATCATCACCTTCAACAGCGAACAGCAGACCTGCATTGCCGACATGCTCGACAAAGAGGCGGCGAAAAATCCCGAATTCCGCTCCTTCCTCGTGGAAGAAACCCATCGCAAGGAAAACGGAGAGGATGTCAGCCTCTTTATCAAAAACCTTGAGAATGTACAGGGCGATGAGCGTGACATCATCATCTTCTCGATCGGATACGCGCCCAACGAGCTCGGTCGGGTGTACACGAACTTCGGTTCCCTCTCCGCCGAGGGCGGCGAGAACCGTCTGAATGTCGCGATCACGCGTGCGAAGACAAAGATCATCGTCGTGACCAGTATCGAGCCGGAAGATCTGAAGGTGGACACCTCGAAGAACCTCGGTCCGAAGCTCCTCGCGAAGTACCTGCTGTATGTGAGAGCGGTCGCGGCAGGAAATCAAAACGAGGTGAGCGCGATTCTCTCCGAGCTTCACTCCGAGCCGCAGCGCCCCGAAGGCGTGACCGGCATCGCCTCCGTCACCGATCAGATGAAGGAGAGACTCGAAAAGCTCGGTTATGTGGTGGACACGAACCTCGGCAGCAGTGCTGGCAAGATTTCGCTCGCGGTATACAGTCCGAAGAAGGACCGGTACCTTGTGGGTGTCGAGCTTGACCTCGACGCTTACGCGACCTCCGACTCGGTGCTCGAGCGCGACGTCTACCGTCCGAGATTCCTTGAATCGCGCGGTTGGACGCTCCTTCGCGTCTGGTGCCGTGACTTCTGGCTGTCACCGGCAAAAGTGATCCGTTCGATCGTTTCCGCCATCGAAAAAGCAGAAAAAGCAAAATAAGGTTTACAAAAAAGTGCCTTGCTTCCTTTATCGGAAAGCAAGGCGCTTTTTATATCGGCAAAACGGATTGTCAGAAAATCTTCTCTTCCTCTTTTGTTTCTTCGGTCTTTTCCCCGCAATGCGGATACAGATTGTAGACTCTCTTTCCTTGCCGCACGGCGGCACGGAGCGTCTGTGCGGCACCGCTCCGATCGTGCCCGACATAGGCGATCAGAAGATCGCCGCGCCCGGCGAGAGCGAGATTGCGAAGGCGCATACAATCCTTGGTATAAGAATCGGCGAAATACTGTACCTCATCCGCGGCGCCGAGAATCCACTCATACTCGGTGCGCTGGCGTGCGTTCCATGCGTCCGCCTGATCGGGACATGGCAAAAGAAGAACGAGACGGACATCGCGGTGCGTCACGCGAAAGGAAATCACGGCGCGGGCGGCATAGGTATCAAAACCGAGGGCGCCGCCGGTATAGAAGGTTCTGCACCCTTCCCCGTAAGCGTAAGCGACCGCACGGGAAAGAAGATCGGGGAGCGCAGCACGATGGGGCACGGATATGGTACGGTGTCCGGTGAAGGAACAGGTGGAAATGTCCTGCATGGGAGTCTCCTTTCGTGTGGGGTCTTTTTATTATATCACGAAAGGCGAAGCAAGTCAAGCGCGGTGAGGGGGATTTCCTATCTTTCAGATGTCGCTCTTCCGCCGCTTTTCCCATTAAGAGACAGCAGGCGTTCCTCGGTCAGGGTAAAAGCGATGAACATCGAGGCGGCAAACAGAATCTTCATCGCGAGCCAGAAGCCGCCCGTCGCCGCCCCGTTCATGACAAACAGAGATTTGGAAAGAGTGGCGGACAGTGCCGCGGCGACAAGAGGGAGCACAAAGGAGCGGATGGGATGGAGCGGAAAGCGGATTCTCTTGCGGAGGCGGAGATAGGAAAGGAGAAAGTTATACCCTTCCATCACAATGATAACGACGCCGTAACCGCAGATTCCCATCGTGGGAAGCAGAAAGAAAACGAGAATCACGGAAAGAAAGGAATCCGAAATATTGACCCACATGGAATAGACATGCTCGCCGATCCCTTTCAGCACAGAATCGGTGACATGATCGAGGTACATCAGCGGGACGACGGGCGCAAGAAATGCAATGTAAGCACCCGCCTCATACGACCGATAGAGGACATAGCCGAGCTCCTCCGAAAAAAGGAGAAGAAAAGCGGCGACGCCGACGGCGTAGGTGAGGGTGAGATGATAGGCTTCTTCCGCGATGCGCTTCATTCTCCCCTCTTCCCCGGCGGCAAAGCATTCGGCAAACTCCGGGACGAGAAGTCCCGAGAAAGAGGTGAGCGGCGCCATCGGAAAGAGGATCATCGGCAGTGCCATGCCGTGAAGAACACCGTAGGAGGCGAGCGCCTCCGATCGGCTGTCCCCCCGGGTCTCAAGGCGTTTCGGGATCAGGACATGCTCGAGCGTCAGGAGCGCCGAGCGGATATAGGCGGACACAGCGAGGGGAAACGCCATGCCGGCGACGGCGGACATTTCCCGCGATTTTCCCCCTTCTCTCGCCCCGCGTCGCTCGTAGAGAAACTGAAGTAAGAGCACGAGAAAGGCGACAAGGTCGGTCAGAACCGAACAAAGAGAAAGCGCAAAGCAGGCGCTCTCGGCGCCGAGTGCCGCGCTCTTCGTCACGATGGCGAGAGTGAGAAGGATTTTCGCCCCCTGGGCGATGACCTGTGTGGCGGCGTTGCGCGCGACACGGCGGACACCGACGAAATACCCCGAGAAAATCGCGCAGAGCGCACCGGGGACAAGAGAGACGGAAAGCAGGCGGATCGAGCGCACCGCACGGGAATCTCCGAGAACACGGATTCCGAGCGGTCGGGCGAAAAAGAAGAGCACCGCAGTGGCGCCGATACTGAAAAACAGAGCGTAGCCGACGGCGGCGCGGAGAATCCCGCCGACGCGATCCCGCCGTCCCTCTCCGATCGCGGCGGCAACGAGCTTCGTCACCGTGAGACTGATGCCCGAGGTGGCAAAAGTGACGGCGAAGTTATAGAGAGTCATAATCAGGGTGAAAAGCCCGATGCCCTCCGCCCCGACCGTCTTTGTGACAAAAGCGCCGAAAAAGAGAGCGACCGCCCGCGCGGAAAGCGCGACGGCGGTCAAAAGAAGACCGTTTTTCAGAAAGCGACTCCGACGGCTCATAGGAACCTCCGCTGTGTTTTTACTCTTTTCCACTGTATGCGGTGGGGAAATGAAACATGCAAAAATGCCCGACGGTCTTGTCGGGCATTTTCACCGCTTGTAGGAAGAGGTCAGTCAAGCGTGTGCGTCAGGGCACCTGCGGTATAGAGTGCCTCGCGAAGAGCCGGGACGGAAATTTCGGCGACGGGGAGGTTCTCCTTTGCGGCGAGGGCGGCGGCGGTGCCTGCCGCCTCACCGATGCAGGTAACGATCGGCATAATGCGGATCGACGCCTGCGCCTCGTGCGTCGCGGAAATACATCTTCCGGCGACCAGAAGGTTTTTCGCCTCCTTCGGGATCAGGGAGCGATACGGGATCGTATAGTATTCTCCCTCTTTGAAATAGTAGTGACTCGTGCCGCTACCCTCGGGATTATGAATGTCGATGTCATAATTGCCGTAGGCGACGGCGTCGGGGAATTTCTTGCAGGCTTTGAGATCTTCCTCCGTGAGGATATATTCCCCGCACGCCATGCGGCTCTCGCGCACGCCGATTTCGGTCGCGGTGGAAAGGAGGTGCGCATGCTTGCAGGAGGCAAAATTCTCTTTCAAGAAGCGGAAGAGCTCGAGCACCTGACGGCGGGCATCAAGCTCCGCCGCAGTGAGGTCGAAGGCGTCGGTGGGATTGCGCTTTACGATACGGGTGGAGTTGAAGTGAATGACGCCGTCGGTGAGAGGACGGAAGGTGAGAATATCCTCGCGCGGATTTTTGATTTTTCCTTTCTCGCGGAACTCTTTGTAAAGGGTCTGCATCTTCGGATACTCGGCGTAAAAGGCATCGGCGTCGATCCCCGAGAGACGGAAGCAGAGGGTCATCGGCTGGCAGAGATGATCGGGTTCTCTGCCGAGGCGCATCGGGAAGCCCGCGAGATGGCAGAGGTCGCCGTCGCCCGTGGCGTCGATGAAATACTTTGCACACACGGTCTTCTCCCCCGTTTTGTCCGCGCCTTCGATGCCCCCGCCCCGCCGATCCCTGACGGTGCAGTCGGTGAGCACCGTGCGGAAGAGGAGATCGACACCCGCCTCTTCTGCCATATCGGCGAGGACGATCTTCAGATACTCGTCATGGAAGCGGCAACCGTCGATCGCCCCGTCAAGGTCATTGAACGCCGCGAGGCGCTCGTTGATCTCGGTGAAGAGTCCGCGGCAAAGCGCGACGCGCTCCCCGTTCAATGTCGTATGGTAGTTCATATAAGGAAAGACAAGACAGCCAGCCGCGGCGCCGCCGAGACAGTTCGCACGCTCAATCAAAAGGACAGAGGCACCACCGCGTGCCGCCGCCACTGCCGCGGCAGTACCGGAAAAGCCGCCGCCCACCACAATCAGATCATAGGATTTCATATGAGTTTCCTTTCCGTTTTTGTTGTTTGATATTTCAAGAATAGCACAAATTCACCGCAATTGCTTATCCAAAAGATACTTTTTCTTGAAAAAACGAAAGATACGGTTGAAATTGTGCTTGTTTTATGTTATATTGATAAGGGAGGAATCTGCCATGTCTATGCTTTCTGATTTTCTCGATGTGATCTGCGAGGGACGGCGAATTCAGCTCTCGGTCGCGGATGTCTCGGGAATTCTGAATCACGCGGCACTGAAACTGCCGTACAAATACAAAATCCACGCAAAGCCCTTCTGCGACGCGGCAAAGGAGACAAAGCGCGGCTATGCGCTCTGCGTGGGATGTAAGAATCTGTGCAACGCCAAAGCCATGCGGGAGGGTGTGCCCTTCTCCGGGCTATGCCCTTACGGGCTGTTCGAGGCGGTCTTCCCGGTCGCGGTGCGACGGGAGGTCGTGTGCGTGGTATATTGCGGCGGTGGCGTGCTTTCCCCCGATGCGTCACGGGAAAAATGCCGGTCGGCTTGCGCCTTTACCGGAACGGACGAGAAAACGCTGTCTGCCCTTCTCTCCCGTGCGGAAAGCGGATTTGACGCCGCTTTTTACGAAAAGATCGCCGCGGCAGTCGGGCGGTACATTTACGAGATATGCGTCGCGGAAGGAATCCGTAAGCCGGGGGCGGAAAATGACGGGAACTGGGTGATCCGGGAGATACGGGAATATACGGAGCACCGCTACTTCGAGCATCTTTCCCTGCGCATGATGGCACGGCGGTATTTCATGAATGAAAAATATCTCGGGCGGCTTTTTATCAAAGAGTGCGGCATGAGCTTCTCTTCCTATGTCAACGGGATCCGGATCGAAGAGGCAAAGCGGGCACTTGCCGAAAGTGAAAAGACCGTTCTCGATATTGCTCTCTCTTTGGGATATGAGAGCGTCACTTATTTCAACAGAAGATTTCGATACGCGGTCGGTCTATCACCGACAGAATATCGGAAACAAGAGAAAAAACGCGTAATATGACAAGAAATATTGTCATATTACGCATTTTTTTACGAAAGAGTTTTCGCAAAGTCAAGTGCAAGGTCAAAGAGACTTTCCTGTTGTTTTTTCTCTCTTTCGCCGCCGATATTGCCGATCTCCCACCGCTCGCCGAGAATATCCCCGCCGAAGAAGAAGGTATAAAGCTCCGCGCCGACAGCGTCCGCCACCGCCTCAAGTCCCGCCGCCTCCATCTCAACACTGATGCAGCCGTCCGCTCTGTGGCGGGCGATACGATCCACCGTTTCGCGGTAGATGGCATCGGTCGTCCAGTTGCGCCCCGCAAGGTACGGGACACGCGCGATCGGCTCGCACTCCCCGTAAATCTGTTTTGGGGTAAACAGCGGCGCGCTGTGGGGATCAAACTCGTCGATAATGCTCATACGATCTCCTCAAAATAGGAATGGCAGGTATCACTGTGGAATACAGAACGCCGCTTTCGCTTTGTTTCGTACGGTGTACGACAGAGAGCGAAAGCGGCGGCTTTCATTCATGTGCCATGGATTCCATCAGCCGCTTGTTGAATTCGGCGGCGGTGTTGTAGCCCATGCGCTTCTGACGGTTGTTCATGGCGGCAACCTCGATGACGACCGAAAGGTTTCGTCCCGGGGAGACGGGGATCAGGATCGTCGGCACCTCGATGCCGAGGATATTGGTAGTCTCCTCTTCCAGTCCGAGGCGGTCGTACATCTTGCCCTGACGCCACGGCTCCAGATTGATGACGAGATCAATCTTCTCGGTCTCCTTGATGGCGCCCATACCGAAGAGGCGGCGGACATCGACGATACCGATACCGCGCAGCTCCACATAGTGACGGATCAGATCGGGCGCCTGTCCGACAAGGGTGGTGGCGGAAACCTTCTTGATTTCCACAGCATCATCGGCGATGAGACGGTGCCCGCGCTTGATCAGTTCGATCGCGGTCTCGCTCTTTCCGACGCCGGAGTCGCCGAGGAGGAGAATACCCTCGCCGTAGACCTCGACAAGCACACCATGACGGGTGATACGGGGTCCGAGCTGTACATTCAGATAGGCGATCAGCGCCGCCATAAAATCGGAGGTGCGCTCCTCCGTGCGGAGGATCGGAACCTGATATTTTTCGGCGATGGCGACAGTATCGGCGGAGACATCAATCGAGGTGGTGACAATCACGCCGCTCGGCTTCGAGCGGAAGAAGTCCTCAAGGCGGCGGGTACGCTCTTCCTTCGGAAGCTGGGAGACGAAGAGGTTCTCCACCTTGCCGATGATCTGAAGGCGCGCCTGTTCGTAATGGTCATAGAAACCGACCATCTGAAGCCCCGGGCGGTTCACCCTCGAGCAGGTGACGAAAATATTCTCCGGCAGGTCGGGAAGGTAGATGGTCTCGAGGTGGAATTCCTCGATGATTTTTTGCATGGAAATTTTATAGCTTTCTTCCATAGATACTCTCCTGTGTCTTTGGCGGGATATGGCATTTTTTCTATTATATCACACCGACGCCCTCTTGGCAATCCCCTTTTTGATAAATCAGAATACGAAAATGCACCTCGGTCACGAGAGTGTCCCTCGCGGCGAGCTTCTCCTTATCCTTCGGAGAGGTGCGGTAAGCGTAGGGCGTCATCAGAAAGAGGTCGGCGATCCGTTCCTTCCCATCAAGGGTGAGCGGATAGCGGATCTCGCGGCTTTCAAGCAGGGTAAAGCCGTCAAGATCTGTCCCTGCGACCTCGTTTTTATAAGGCGTATCGTAGAGGGCTTCCTTCAAGCCGAAAAGATGTTCTTTTTCGGGAATAACGAGGAGAAAAATTCCCTGCGGCTTCAGCACACGGGCAAACTCCGCGGTTGCCATCGGAGAAAAAAGATCGGTGAGAAGATCCGCGCTCCCGTCCCGTGCGGGGATCGCGTAAGCGCTCGCGACGGCGACCGAAAGATCACGGCGGCGTTTCGCCGTGCGGCGGGCGGCATCGCGGGAAATGTCGAATGCGAACAGCAAGGCGTCCTTGCCGTCTCCCGCCAAGGCTTCGGCAATGTCTTCGGTATAATACCCCTCACCGCACCCGGCGTCAAGGCAGATTCCGCCCGCGGGCAGATACCGACAGACAAGCTCTGCGACCGCACGGCGCAGCGGCTCATAGGCGCCGCTCTCAAGAAAGCGGCGGCGCGCCTCCACCATCTCGCGGGAATCGCCGTGAATCCCTCCGGCGGACAGAAGAAGGTTGATATACCCTTCTTTTGCGAGGTCATAGCTATGCCCCGCCGCGCAATGCGCGGTTTTCTCCGAAAAAGTAAGAAGTGCACGGCACTTCGGACATGTCCAGAATGGTTTCATAATCGCTCTCTGTTCTTCTTTATGCTACTATTGTATCACGGAGAGCCGTGCATGTCAAGGAAAACGACAAAAGATCGCCCCTTTCCCGATTATTTCTTCCGCTCGGGAAAGGTACGCTCTTCACCGAGAATCAGATAATCCACCGAGACGCGAAAATAATCGGAGAGCGCGAGAAGCATCTGAAGATCGGGGTTTCTCTTCCCGCTCTCGTAATAGGACAGCGCTTCCCGTGAAATGTTCAGATCCATGGCTACCTTCAATTGACTAAAGCCGCGGGCGCGCCGCAGTTTTTTCAGCCCGACGAGTCCGGTGTGATTTTCTTTTCCCATATTTTCCCAGATTTTCTGCGTTTTTTCGTTTTACTCTATTGACTTTATTGTAACAATCTGTTACAATAAATATGTAACAGATTGTTACATATCGAGAATATCCGGGATTTTTTAGATTTTTCAATTTACTATGAAAAAACATTTGCACACCTTTTTCCTGTGGGTCATCGTCATTCTGCTTCTTCCTTTTTATCTTTTGTTTCTTCTCGGGAAGACGCTCTTTCTGAAATTGCGGGACGGAGGAGAGCGGGACGAGTTTCTTCCTGTCGGCGGCTGTCTTACCTCCGTGAGCTTTACGGATCAGCGACGCCTCGGCGGCTTTCTGAACTTCTTTTACGACACGAGAGCTTCCTTTCGGAAAACGAACGGAAGCAGGTATCACGAGTATACACGAAAACTGTTGGCAAATCTCTTTGAATTTTACCCCTCCGCGCATGCGAACGATATCCGTGCCGACAACATGGACGAGCTGACGGTTCATCATATCAAGCCGCAGTCGCAGATCAAAAACGATCCTCTTGCGATGACCGACCTCGGCAATCTCGCGCCCTGCACACGGGCGACACATGATAAAGCCGACGCGGGTGCGCGCGTCGAATCCATTCAGCAGACGAAGCAAAAATATACCTTCCGCTTTCTTGCCTTTTCGCTTCTCGGTCTTGTCGCATCCTCCTTCCTCCTCGGATTTCTTACGGAGCTGTTCTACCATGCTTTCGACGCGATACAAAAGAAGCATTTGCAAAAGCCGAAGGAATTCCTTGCGGCAAGTGCGCGGGCAGGACTCTCCGTGTTGCTTCTGTCCCTTCCGATGGCGTCGGTGAGCTACCTTCTCGCTCTGGCGAGCGGTCGCGTCTCCGTACTCAGTCTTCTCCTTCAATCCGTTTTCAGTGTCGTTCTTCTTTTTCACGGGATCCTATCCACCGTCAGAGCGGTCGGAGACCGTATGACGGCGACGGCGCTCTGCCTTCTTCCCGTCCACGCGCTTTTTCTTTTCTCTGTCGGCATCGTGATCGAGGTAGCACTCTCCTCCGTGATTGCCTTCCCTCTTCTCAAAGATCTTGCGGTGAGTGCGATTCTGGCTTTGATCTTTGCGCTCGACCGTTGGATCTTCGGCGGGATCAAAGGAAAAGCGGCAACCGCCGCTCAAAATGAAAAAACAAATGAGGAATCCGGGACAGAATCTCTTCCCGAGGCAAAAACACTGTCCTCCTGACGGCGCAGCATGTGCGCAGAAATCGGCTCTTTGTCAATAGTTGGGGTGAAGAAAAAGAAAAAAATAGAATAAAGCCCTC
>CALAFS010000305.1 GCA_937892405.1 uncultured Clostridia bacterium | reverse complement strand
TTGCCTATCTGCTGCCGTTTGTTCATGCGGTAGAGCTTGAGCGCGCGGTGCTTTTATGTGACTTTTCGGGAATTTTTCCTCATCTTTTGATTGTGCTCGCCTGGACGGTTGTACTTTTCGCGGCGGCGGTGTTTTTCTTCCTCCGACAGATGAAAAAGCGGTGAGTACCAAATGATGTCTTCCGGCATAGAATACTAACGAGGCAGAGAGTATCGCCTCGAATTTCTATGCGAGACCTCTCGCAACAGGAGAACAATATGCCGGAAAACAGAAATCTGACGAACGGTCTCGGTTGTGACGGGAAGGGAACGGTTTGCATCGACACCTACCGTGTCCTTGACTGTTGCCGCGACAGAGACTGCTTTGAAAACGCGCGTGTTTACCTGAGCGCTTTCGGGGAGGAAACTCTCGCGAACGCGACCAATGTGCGCACGCGCAGTGCGACCCTTCTTTGGGCGTATGTCGGTGTGGACGAAGTGCCGTTCAACTGCGGATTCTATCAGATCACCGTCCGTTACTATATTCTGATTGAGTGTGAGGCATGCCTCGGACTCGGAAAGAGTCAGAACTTCGCCGGTATCGCCGTCGCGGAAAAGGATGTCATCCTTTACGGCGGTGAGGGAAGAGCCATTTCGTTCTCTTCCAGCCCGGAGAATGATTATTGCGGTATCGGCAACCTTGACACCGCAGGGAACAACGATCCCGTCGCCTATGTCGAAACCGTAGAGCCGGTCATTCTCGGCTCAAAGGTGGAGTGCCCCTGCAACTGCGGTTGCACCTGCACGGCGGGTGAAGCCATCGAATTCCCCGAAAGTATCCGCGAGCGCCTGGACGGAGAGATCGTCCAGAACAGCGACGGACTGCACCTTTATGTGTCGCTCGGTATCTTCTCGGTTGTCCGTATTCAGAGACCCGCACAGCTTCTCGTACAGGCGACCGATTACAGTGTCCCCGACAAGGAATGTGCGCCCGCGACGAACGACGACGATCCGTGCTCGCTGTTCCGCACGATCGCGTTCCCGGTCGGACAGTTCCGCGGTACCGCCTGCGGAGAGACTCCCGAGCTTCGCCGTCCTCACGGCGGCTGTGGCTGCAAGGGATAATACCGATTGCCGCACGGCGGCAGGATTCATCGGATAATCGAAAGGCGGGACCGTAAGACGAAATTTCTCTTACGGTCCCGGTTTTTGCTTTATA
>CALAFS010000304.1 GCA_937892405.1 uncultured Clostridia bacterium | reverse complement strand
AACCCTGGACCCACTGATTAAGAGTCAGTTGCTCTACCAACTGAGCTAAGGGTGCATATTCACGCTATTTCTCTCGGAACGGTAGATAGTATAGCATGAAACGGGGTGATTGTCAAGAGATTTTTGAAAAAAACCTTTTATTTTTTGAAAAAACGGTGCTATTCCCTACTTTTCGATCAGATGACGCGGTGTATCACCGCGATATTTTTTCACCGTAGCGATCATATGCGACTGCCCGGAAAAGCCGCAGAGATAAGCAGCTTCTTTCTGCGTGACGGTATGCGTCTTAAGAAGAGCAAGCACCTTTGCCACGCGGATATGCGCGAGATATTCCGCCGGGGAGACACCGAGGCATGCGGTGAAGCGCTCACGAAGATAATTTTTACTTAAATACGAGACGGCGCTCAGTTTATCCAGCGTGAGTTTTTCGCCGTAGTGCTCTTCTATATATTCTTTTGCCAAGAGGATGGCGTCGCTGTCGGGGAGTTTTTCCTTCTCCTCCGGCACGGTGCGAAGACGGTAAAGGCGCTCGAGAATCCGATAGCCGATGGAATGTGCGGCGAGCGTCTCCGTCGCCTTTGATATATCCATCGCGGCGATGTCGGAAAAATCCACGGCGAAAAGCGCACCGTCCTCTTCGTTCGGCACCGTCATGACGGGAAGCTCATCGAGCACGGCAGCGAGACGGTCATCTGCCAGAAAATGAAAATAGTAACAACGCATACTGCCGACGCTGAAACGCATCATTCCCGGTTTTGACAGCAGGATATGCATATTGGTATGACGGTAAAAGACGCCGTCGATATAGGATTCACCGCCCGTCATGTCGTAAAACTCAAGCTCATAACGGGAGACGATCCGCTTCGGTGTCATTTCGGTATGATAATAATCTTTTGTCGCAAAGGAACCGCACTCGACAATTTTCATTGTTAATTTCCGTTCGATTCTGTTATTTTTCCGTTTGTTTATGATATACTATCAAGAAAATCCGTTCTATAATGATATTATAACAGATATTTCTGAAAAAATCAATAAGGAGATCAAAAAACGATGAAAGAATACAAGGTCGAAGGGCATGTATCAAGCTACCTGCCCGAAGGGAAAGAATGGAAGCTCGTCTTCTCCGACGAATTTGACGGTCCGGAGCTTGACACAACGAAATGGAACTTCCGTATGAATTACTGGGGCGAGCCGAACCCCGCCTACACCGATCAGGGTATCCGCTTCGACGGTAAAAGCAACATCGAGCTTCACCGCACCGAGCGGGACGGCTACTATGTCTCGCCGCAGCTCGAAACCGGGTACAACTCTTTCGATATTCCTCTCGGAACGCAGAACAACCCGTGGGGACAGACTTATTTCTGGAAGCTCGGCGTGCTGCCGAAGCCGCAGTTCATGCACCGCTTCGGCTACTATGAGTGCCGCTGCAAGTTCCAGAAGTATCCCGAGGAGATGTGGAGCGCCTTCTGGACGCAGTCCCCTTCCATCGGCGCGGCATATGACCCCGAATGGTGCGGCGTGGAGAGCGACATCATGGAATGCTTCCATGACGGGAAAGCCACGACGGGCAACATCATGGGCGGATACGGTACGCAGTACTGCAAGTCCGGACGCGTGCAGTACGATCTCAAGGAGACGGAGGACGGTTATCACACCTTCGCTATGCTGTGGGAGCCTGACAAGTACACCTTCTATTGCGACGGAGAGATTGTGTCGGAAGACTCGCTCCATGTATCGCAGGTGCCGCAGTTCATCCTTCTGACAACCGAGGTACAGGGCTACCGTAGTAAAAAGCCGGTCGCGGTCAAGGACGGAAAGTTCGTTGACGACGCCTTTATTGTGGACTATGTCCGCGTGTTTGACGAAGTGTAATTCTTTTATGTCTTTCCTGACCATTGTCAACTGCCCGTCTTTTGAAAAAGCGGATCCCCGCAAAACGAAAGATTTCGGCTCTTGACAATTGTGCGCGCATATGGTATAATCATTCTCGCAGAGTGATGATGATCGATCGCTGTCAGGAAAGGTATACTTTCCCTGACAGCGACTTTTTGCTGTTTTGCGGCACTTTTTTTGCGAAAAAAGCGCTTGCAAGATAATTTTTGTTTTTTTCGTCTTCCCGATTTTTTGTCAGAATAAGTATACCTTTTCTGACAAAGATTGTGCCTCTCTTTTTGAGTTTTTGAGCGTTTTTCTTTTTGTAAAACGAGCTTGCAAGCACTTTTTGCAGGCTCGTTTTCCTATTTTCACTTGTCAGGAAAATTATACTTTTCCTGACTTTGCAAAAAGAACCGTTCTTTTCACTTTGTGATACTTCCCTTTCAAACTTACCGTTTTACTACTGCTTTTCGGATTCTCGCGGGTGACACCGCAAAGAATAAAATTATTTTACGGAAAGGAAACACCATGAAAAAGAGGCACTTATGGAAGAGAATCATTTCGGGAACGCTCTCGGTGATTCTCGCGGCGGCATGTATGCCGCTCGGACTTCTTTCTTTCGCGGCAGAGGCTCCCGAGGCACCGGAAGAGCTTTCTTCCCTGAATGAAACCTATCTCGGGAAGTCCGAAACCGTCAAGGACCGGTACGGAAAACCGGTTCACCTTCACTATTATTATAAGAAGGAGAAAACCTACACGCCGGCATCTGTCGGCGAGGGCGGCTCGGTCGTCATCATGTATGTGATGAACACGAATACCGAGCGCGTCGCGGGAACGGAAGGCAAGGACGCCGAGATCGTGCAGTCGATGCTCGACCGTGACTTCTATGTCGTCGTCATGGACTATGCCGACAACCCCGTGACTTCTCCGGATCTCGACTGGAGTATTCAGGGAATCCGTTATGCCCTGCAAGGCGGAACCTATGTGACGCCGAACCGCGCGAAGGATTCTGCTGCGGATTATCAGCAGAATTATGTTGTTCCTGCCGGGTATAACATTGCTTACAATGTGCCCTACTTCTCTTTTGACAAGCACGGCGCCGCGGGAACGCTCGAACGGATCGTCGAGATCTGGAACAACGATTTCCGCTCCACCAAGCGCGACAAGATCGTCAAATGGGTCGACGATGAGGGCAACCGCAAAACGACGAAGCCGATCGCCGACGGATATGATGTCTGGTACAAGGACGCCGACGGAAAGACAGTAGACAACGAAAACGGTGTCTACACGAAGATCGGCAATACATGGGCGAACACCATCACCGACTGCGTGAAACCGGACGGTTCCTTTATCAATCTCGATATCGAAGCGGATATTATCTATCCCGTGAATTCGGAAGACAAAGAGCTACCCGTCATGGTGACGATGTCCTCCGCCGAGTGCCGCGTAGACTCGTGGACCGCATCGACGCGCCCGCAGCTCACGGGATTCCTCTTTAACGGTTATATCGGTGTGATCGCGGGCTACGGCTATGTGCCGATGAGCCGTACCGATCACTACGGTTATTTCAGCGGGACGGGTGTGAACAACAGCGTCTCGGGTGACAACTACACCTATTCGCTTTCCGTTTACAACGGGTTGAAGTCGGACACCGCAATGCTCCGTATGCTCCGCAAGATGGGCAAGGACGGCGTGGAAGTCGACGGCACGGTGCTGAAGCTCGGACTTGATCCCGACGCCATCGGTGTATACGGCAACTCCAAAGCCGGTATGTGTATGCGCCTCGGCAACCCGCACCCGGAAGAGCTCGAGGAGCTTCGTCATTTTGAGGGACACCTCGGCGAGACGCGCTACGAATCCCTTCATGACGCGGCGAAGAATCACGGCTATGCCGATCCTTTCATAAAAGAAGACGGCACGGCGATCGACGAAAAAATCCGCCTGCCCGAAAATACACAATATCTCACTTATGCCGACGGTTCGACAATTCCCTCCAATGCGAACTTCGTCTACGCGAACTGCGGCGGCGGGTGGGAAACCATGACACCCGACAACGCGCCCTTCTATGCGACGGGAACGATGGCGACAAGCGGTTCTTACAGTGGATTCTATCGGTATATCATGAATGCCGCGTATAATATGGATCTGCCCGCGTTCGGTCTTGTCTGCCCTGATGTCGGTCACAACTTCGGCTTCGGCGAAGACCGCGACTACGGGATCGACACTTACTACGCTTTCCACAGATATGCGGATTATTATCTGAAAAAGACGGCTCCCTCCTGCGAGATCATTGATGTCGACACGAAGCACGACCTCGGAATCGCGGCGGACTCGGCAATCGACCATATCTACGAGATCGAGGACGGCTCAGCCATCCGCCTTCAGTTCATCGGCTCGATCGACCTTACGAATATCCGCAAGGTGACAATTGTCGATGCGAAGACGGGCGAAGCGGTCGACGGTGAGTGGACCTCTTCCTTCCGCAATCAGCAGTGGAAATTCACGCCCTACGGGCTGAATGATAATACTTATTATCGCATTACCGTCCCTGCCACGCTGGAAGATGAGCGCGGATGCGCTCTCACCGAGGGCAAGACCCTGCTCTTCCGCACGGCGATCGGCAGTGCCGAGGAACCGGAAGAGAGTGCTGGTGTGATGACGGTCACCGACACAGACGCGGCATATTTCATCTTTGCGAAGAAGGACTACTCGACCTCTCACCAGACGAATCTGCGCCTCACGGTCGACAATGACGCGATCAACAATCTTCTCGTCTTCGGCGCAGAGCTTGCGGACGGCGAGACTTATGACAGTGTGACGGACTGGGTATCTGTCGGCGAGATGGTGCTGACCGGCGCCGGTACTTACACGCTCGATGTCACGGGCTTCTGCAAGAGCGCTGTCGGTCGTCCCGTCTTCAAGGTCGTATCGAAGTGGGCGAAGGATGATCTTATTGAAAACAGCATTGACTTTGCCTCGGCGGATCTTAACAAACTCGGCGGCAGCTCCACGATCGGAAAGCTGACGCTGGCGACCATCGGTGCGCCCGCAGAAGGAGAAAGCGAAACGCTGAAGGTCACAGGCTTTATCCGCAATTCGAGCTATGTGGATCTTGACCGCGGCCTGAACGGCAACTATGTCGCGAATGTACAGCGGATTGCGAATCTTCAGGTTCTCGACAGTCTGACGCCGAGCGACATCGGACGCCGCTTTACCGTCTCTTTCCGTGTTTATGACGAAACTTCACGGCTTCTCCTGATTCACACAGGTCCGTGCAACGAGGAACAGGACACGCATAATGTCCTGAAGACCGTGTATACCAAGGCGGGAGAATGGACGGATATTTCCTTTGAGATCGTGTATGACGACCTCTCCACCGCATATACACGCAGAATCATCTTCATCAGTGCGGAAAACAAAGGAATTCTCACTCTGCCCGAAAATATCGCCGTCGGCGTCGATAACTTTGCCAACGGCAGCGGCGAAAAGGGCGGTGTCTATGCCGGTGACCGCGGACTGAACGAAAACTACACAAAGTACGGCACGGCAATGGCGGCGGACGCCGCGGGACAGATCACGGTGGACGAGAAGAACGCCCCCGCGATGTACATCTCCGGCATTACCCTGACGGAGACGGAACACACCTCCGTACATATCCGCGCATCGGAGCTTGTCGAGCTGCCCGTCAAGACGGAAACGCTCGATCCGATCACGGCGGCGAGTGTGGACTCCTCGACTCCCGACGCACCGGTGAGCGGTGATCTCGTGGTCGGCGGCGGTACCCGCGCGGACGACCTCGACAGCCGCAAACTCTATTTCAAGCTGTCGCTCGAGGATTATCTTCTGAACGAACCGGCGTACTTCTCCTTCCTCGCAGAAGGAAAGAACACAAATATCGCGCTCTACGGTCTTGCCGATGCGAGCGCAAGTGACGCGTGGGATGCAAGCAGTGTCACGGCGCGCACCGCCCCGGCGAACGACCCGACCTCCGGCTCTCTCAATATGACGAAGGTATACGGAGGTGCGCCTCTTGCCACCTTCAGTGTAAACGGCAAGCAGACGATTACCGCAGACATCTCTCTGTACGCTACGGCGATGAAGACTGCGGGTGCGAAGACACTGACCCTGATCCTTGTCTCGGCGGCAGGCGGTAACACGACGGTCGGAACAATCGACTTCGAAGGCTGGACGCAGGCGAGCGCCAAAGGCTCTGTTCTCTCCGGCGGTTTCAATTCCTGGAACAAGGACGATCAGGGAGAATACGACGCCATCAACGTCAAGGACGAAAACGGAAACAACACCTTCCTCTTCACACCTGCCAACAGCTGGAGCCGCGTCCGCTTCAAGGGGCTGTTCGGCGAGGCGTCGGGCACCGGGACTTATGCAAACCACCTCTGGACGGAGGACGAATACGGTGACACCTACCGCGTTACCTTCCGTGTGAAGTCGGATACGGCGGGACAGACGATCCGCTACGGTCTGATGCGCTGCCCTTCTCCAACAGAATATTACGAAAGCGACGAGGCGGCGCTTGCAAAATGGGATAAAAAGTCCACGGTTTATTTCGTCACCGAGGGTGAAAAGGACGCCGCCGACTATTCGACCACCTTCTATCCCGGAGCAAGCGGTTCCCTCAAATTCGAAAAAGCGGACACATGGTACACCTGCACGCTGGAATTCACCGTTGAAGAAGGCATGAAGGCAAAGACAGTCAAACAGCTCTCTAAAGCCAACACCTCATCGGCAAATCTGTTCGGTGAGATGGCGGTTTCCCTGCTCGGCTTCATTTCCGCAAAGGACTGCGTGAATGCGGGAATTCAGATCGACGACATTCAGACGGTAAAACTGTCGGGTGAAACGAAGATCACGCCGATCCGGGGTGCCGGCTTAAGCTACACCTTCGACGACTGGAAAACAGGAACGGGCGATATCGGTAATTATGTTTCCAAGGGCGGATTCAGCGATTGGAACTCTGCGAAAATCGTAGAAGACGGAGAAAACGCCGGCAACAAGCTCATACAGTTTACGCCGACGGCAGGCCATTTCCGCCTGCGGTTCAACGGTCTGTCCGCCGATGTGAACTCGGACAAGATCAACAATGCGACATCAAAGAACCTCTATAACCGCAACTACAACTGGACGGAGGCGGATCTCGGAAAGACCTTCCGCATTACCTTCCGTGCAAAATCCTCCCGCGCGGAGTCTTCTCTGACCTACGGTCTGATGCGTGGTTACGGCGCGAATTACACCTATGAAACCGCAACCGCCGGTTCAAAACCTTATTATACCACCGGCACGCCGGACAAGGGGGATTATTCCACGAATTTCTACGGGACAACCAATAAAGCAACATTCACAAAAGAGAACGAATGGCAGACCTTCACGATGGAATTTACCGTTGACGAAGGCATGCTCGCAAAGGAGGTCTTCCTCACTTCGAGTAAGGCTTCGCTCGGAAAGTACGCCGTTTCCCTCCTCGGTATTGTTTCGACAGGTTGCAGCGGTGATACGGTGCTGATCGATGATATCAGATGCAAGGAGATTCCTTCCACTGTTTTCCGCAAGGACTTCTCGGATATGAAAGATGATGGTAGCAACAAGAACACCATAACGCTGAACGGCGGTTTTGCCAACGACGATAATGTTATCTTCATCGGCAAAGACAA
>CALAFS010000303.1 GCA_937892405.1 uncultured Clostridia bacterium | reverse complement strand
ATTATGTGCTCTCTGTGGAAGAGTATGAACTCTACGGAAAACGAAGACCGTAATACAACAATCGCGCCCATATGCAATTCAAAGTTTGCATATGGGCATTTCTTTTGCTACATCGATGGATTTTGTGGTATAGTGACTGACAATAAAATCTGAAAAACAGTTCATAAAACACAATTCATATGCGAACATAGCAGCTGTATATAAGAGTGCTTGTTTCATTGTCGATCGTAACAATTTAACAAATTGTATTGACAAATCAAACGAAGAATGATATGATAGCCATGTAGTTTTGCAGCTTGTCGTAAGCGATATATTAAGACGAAAGAATATAAGATGACTTAACAATGGGAACAATTTATCGATGCTAATGGAAATCTGAGTCGATTAATTTACATATAACCGGTGAAAAGAATATCAAATCGAGCATCTAATTACAGAAAATACGAATGTAGGAGATTCTATGGAAAATTTTGAGAATAAAAAATTAGCCTTAATACGCATATGGCAAATATTAAAAGAATATAGCGATTATAATCACCCGATGACACAAGAAGATATTGCGATTAAACTCAACCAAGAATATGGTATAGTGATAGAGAGAAAAGCTATCAGTCGTAATATTTCTCTTCTGAAAGAGGCTGGTATTGAGATTGAGTCCGGCCGCAGCGGGAGCTTTTTGGATGTGCGGGACTTTGAAGATTCAGAATTGCATCTTTTGATTGATGGTATATTAAGCAGTAAACATATTACAGCAAAACATTCCAAGGACTTGATTAATCGAATTTGCGATCTTTCTAACATATACTTCCGTTCTAATGTACAACATATTCATTCTGTGAACGATTGGAGCAAGACGGAAAATCAGGCGCTTTTTTATAATATAGAAATGATTGATTCTGCCATTGAATGTAAAAAGCAAGTACATTATGATTATAACAAATACGGTTCCGATAAAAAATTACATAAATCGTCGCAGCAGTATGTCAGTCCTTATGTTATGATTTTGCACAATCAAAGATACTATTTAATGGCTTATAGTGAATATTGGAGCAATATGGTGTTTCATCGCTTGGATCATATCACTAACATGACGATTGTAGATAAGCCTGCTACGCCTTTGAAAAAGGTGCCAGGATATGAAAACGGAATCAATTATAAAGATTTATCTTCCACGATGCCGTATATGTATACCGATAAACCGGTTGTTATCGAGTTTGTGGCAGATACATGTATTATAGACCAAATTATTGATTGGTTTGGTACTGATATTCATATCATGAAAAACGATATTGAGAGCAAAGTGAATGTTATTCTCAAAGCAAGTCCGAACGCCATGGAGCACTGGGCAATGCAATATATCGGTCATGTGGAAATCAAGACTCCTACGTCTTTGAGAGAGAGAATGAAAAACGCATTGGAAAACGGATTAAAAAAATATCAATAAACATAAAGCATCACATTATGATTATACAAGCAGACTATGAAAATCATAGTCTGCTTTTTTGTGTCCCAAATACGGTGCAATCTCATCAATATAATGTTATTATTGAAAGAAAAAGTAACATAAGAAACGAGAATTTGTTATGTGGGCAGTGTACCAAAAACAGTGCACTTCTTTTGGTATAGTAACGATGTGAAGGGACAAAGGAGGGAATGATATGCAGTTTTACAAATTGGAAGGTTTTACGATTGATGGCAAATGGTCTGAAGAAAATGATAATCGTCGTATTTTGAAAGAAAAAATCAGAAGAATCTCCATCAAAAGCAGTGTTTTTAATCAAAAACTTCAGAAAAAGGCCTATTTCTGCGTCACCGATGCTGCGGAAGATACGATTACCATCGCTATTCTTTGCCGAGATGGCGATTCGCTCGAAAAACAGATTGCGTCTTTTCTGACGGCTATCGAGATCCGGCTGAAGGATACCGTCCTCGAAGAAGTTACTTTTGCTGCAATTCAGAATATGCTTCAGTGCGCATGCCGAAACGATTATATCCGCGATGATGATGTCGTCATGGAACAATTCAATTTGGATAAACTTTGCGGTCGGTTTTCTTTGGGGCTTGAGTACGGCGAAAACCTGATTGAAGATGCGGATAAAAAGTACATCTACGAAGAGGCAGAAAAATATCTTGCAAAAGATACTTTCCTCCCTGAACTTCATCGGATTTATACAGGAAAAGCGAAAACGAAAGCGAACGGGCACCCGGTTCATTATATGGTAGAGACGGATGACCGCGATACCAGAAAAGGACTGTGCAGGCTCCTGTTGCAGGCTCTTCGTGAGAACGGGAGAATTCGGAACAGGCGGTATGTATATTTGGACTGCAGACCCGGCGAACGCTTTTCCGTGAGCGTTTATGAGTGCCTGTATCAAAGCTGCGTGGGTGGAGCCGTGGTAGTCCGATTCCTTGCAAATGACGATTCGGAAGACGATCGCGCAACCGGCGACAGACAGACGATCGAAAATCTTTGCGAAATCATGAAAAAGTTCCGCAATCAGGTGCTTACGGTTTTCTGCTTGCCTCGCGAATGTACGAAAGCGAAAGAACTTTTTTATGAAAATCTCGGCACTACCAGTTTCGTCGAACTGAAAGAAGAATTTGTGTATGGCGAGCGGGCAGAAGATTTTCTCAGGGCACTTGCCAAAAAAGAGGGAGTCAGAACGGATAAGAAACTCTTTTCCGCACTGGAATCGAAGAAGGGATACCTCGCGCCCGATCTTCACGAATTGTTTGACGCATGGTATGACAATAAGCTGAAAAACGGGATTTATACGCAGTATAAAGGTATTGCCTCGGTCAAAAGCGAGGTCATCAAGGCTTCTCCGAAAGGTTGTGCTTATGATGAGCTGATGGAAATGATCGGTCTCACCGAGGCGAAGAAGGTGATCGGGAAAGCATTGAGCTATTACAAAGCGCAAAAAATTTTTGCAGATAAAGGAATGAAACCCGACAGAGCTGCCATGCACATGGTTTTCACGGGGAATCCCGGCACCGCCAAGACGAGCGTGGCACGGTTGTTTGCGAGAATTATGGCGGAAAATGATCTCCTTTCCAAAGGCGGTTTGATTGAAGTCGGCAGAGGAGACTTGGTCGGAAAATTTGTGGGATGGACGGCGCCTACAATTCAAAAGAAGTTTCGCGAAGCGCGCGGGGGTGTTCTGTTTATCGATGAGGCATATTCGCTCGTGGACGACAGAAACGGATCGTACGGCGACGAAGCGATCAATACCATCGTTCAGGAAATGGAAAACCATCGCGATGATGTCGTGGTCATCTTTGCGGGATATCCCGACAAGATGGAGGAATTTTTGCAGAAGAATCCCGGACTTCGTTCCCGCATCGCCTTCCATGTTCCGTTTGCCGATTATAATACCGAAGAACTTTGTGAAATTGCGAATCTGATCGCTAAACAAAAGGGGCTTTGCCTCACCGAAGCTGCCGGTCAGAAACTCAATGCTATTTTCGAGAAGGCGAGGGAAGAGAACGACTTCGGCAACGGGCGCTATGTGAGAAATATGATCGAAAAAGCGAAAATGGCACAGGCAGAACGGCTTCTTGCTATGGATTTCGATAAAATTCGATCGAGTGATATTTCTACCATTTGTGCCGAGGATGTGGAAATGCCCGCCGTTGCGGTGAAAGAACCGAACCGTCAAATCGGATTCTGCGTGTAAAATGACCAACAGTTATCGTAAAGGAATGTGACAAAATAAAAAGGAGGCTCAAAGTGACAATCAAGAACATGAGAATCAAAAAGCTTGAGAACATCGATCTGTATGAGTCTCCTTTCAATCCTGTTTTGACGATATTGAACGAAAAAAATAACGATTCTATTTTCAAGGCAATCGGAGTTATTCTGAAGAATGATTCCGTAGTGCGAAGGATTGTAGATATACAGGACGATACTGTTATTGAGGCGGAGCTAGAAGCCGAAGGATTTACCTATCGGATTGCGGCAACTGGCTCACGCGCTGAAAAGGCATTTTCATATGCCATATCCTCTGACGGCGATCCCCCTGAGAAAGATTTTTATCATATCCTTAAAAGAAGCACGGAGGAGGAAAACCTTTCATGGTTTTGGCCTGTCGGCACCGAACGGTATTCGGAAAGATTTTTGTTTTACAGAGCATCGGGCAATCGATGTTCTGAAGAAGACTTTTTTGCATTGACGGGCGGAATCGGAAGGACAAGAACCTTTCGCGCATGTTTAAGCGATTATTTGAAGCAATGTAATCCGGAACAGTTTATACATGATGAAAATTTGATTCTCAGACTGATGCCTGCCGGAAATTTTATCGTCGAAAAACGGATGCCGTCTCAAAAAGTACTGCTTGGCGAGTCGGACAGATGCCTATTTGAATTTTTATGTTTTCTCAAGCTGAATGAATTTTGGGGAAAAATCGAAGAAATCAGGGACTTCCATCATGAAAAAACGCCTTTAATGATTGCAGGATTGGTTAATACAATCGATGTGAGCAAAGATTTAATGCCGTATTTGACACTGGCGCAAAAGCAAAAGCGACAGATATTTGTTAGTACGATGATGTCAGATTTTGGGTTGCCCATCGGCGAATCAAAAAACAACGCGAATTTATATAGGAGGATGTTATGAATCTGAACGAATTTGTCGAAGACGGGAAACGGTATATTAAAGAAATAAAATGGTGTATATGTAATGAAAAGTTTGAAAATTTCTATGAAGTGAAATGTAAAATCATTCAGCGTGGAGTTCATGATTACACATATGCCACTGGTTCTGATTTTCTGCAAAGGTGCGGAAGTAAAAAAGGATTCTTTTTGACGAAAGAGGCAAAAACGACCGTGGCGGAAGCAATCGCCGGTATGGAGGAGAAGATCGCCGAAATGAAAAAAGAATCGAAGGATCAAAAAGAAAATGACACATTCTTTGTAATCTATCGTTATACATCGACCGAACACTGTGATTATCTCCTTAGACGAAAGGGAGATGTCATGCGCAGATATTATCGCTTTCATCAGACATTGGAAGAAATGGAACGGGAACTGAAATACATTCGGTATCTGAACGGTATGCCAGAAAAAGAAAATGATGTCGGTTTGGAATCACTGGAAGACGACCCTATCTACCGTGCAGCGAAAAGATATGGAGACGAGAAGATGATTTTGGCATTAAAGATATACCATCATGTGGCGACCGCCAAAGAGTGTACCGCCTATTCGGGACTGATCGGGTGCACGGTGCTCCCGAGTCTGCCGGAGACATTCGATAAGGTCTTTACAGTAGACGCGTCAACGATTGACTGCAGTGTGTTGTATCGTTCCGGCTACTCTGTTTTACATAGGCCCGCTTTTGCCATGAAAGGTAGCACCCATAGCAAATGGCAGCTGAATCCGCACACGAAACATGCCGTAGATGCCGCGCGGACGAACGATCCGGCGATTTCGTTTGCCGACTATCTGGCAGTGTTCGGGGATTGCGCGACGAAGGAGAATCGAGATTCCTCCGATTCCGTCAATCGTACGGAGACATCTGATGGATAAAGGAGCCAGGGCATTACGAAAAACAAGCCGATTTTTGGCATTTGTTCTTCGTCATAAACCTGAGACGGTCGGCATCACGCTTGATCAGCACGGTTGGGCGAAAGTCGATGAGCTCGTCGACGGGATTTTACGAACACGCCCTTTTTCTCTCGAATTGTTGGAAGAGATTGTAGAGACGGATGAAAAGAAAAGATATTCTTTTAGCGAAGACAAAACCCTGATCCGTGCAAACCAGGGGCATTCCGTCAAGGTGGATGTGGAATTTGTCGAAAAAGAGCCACCTCCTGTTTTGTATCACGGAACTGCTGAAAAATATGTTTCATCCATACTAAGGCAAGGATTGATTGCAAAAAAACGCCTGTATGTTCATTTGTCTGCCGATATTGAAACTGCCGAAAGGGTTGGCGCCCGACATGGAAAACCGTTTGTGTTTTTGGTCGATTGTGAAAGAATGGTTCGCGATGGCTATCGCTTTATGCTGTCGGAAAATAATGTGTGGATGACAAAAAGTGTCCCCGTGATTTATCTTAAAAGAATTTGATATACAGGAAATACGCATATCGAATATTCCATATTCCGAAAGCCCATTGGTTGAACATTGCATACCGATGGGCTTTGCCGGTAAGTTCTCTTTTTTTGACACATGCCCCTTCAATTTCTGAGATGCTCTTTCAAAAGGAAGAAATATCTTGTAAAATGATGAAATTCGTAGTATACTGTAATTGTCAGGGTTACT
>CALAFS010000302.1 GCA_937892405.1 uncultured Clostridia bacterium | reverse complement strand
CGTTGCAGAACAGACCGAAGGTTGCGAAGACGAAAATACGCTTTGCCCCCTTGTTCTTGAGCTGCTGTGCCACATCGATGACGGAGTCACCCGAGGAGATCATGTCGTCCACGATGATGACATCCTTGCCCTTTACATTGCGTCCGAGATACTCATGCGCGACGATCGGGTTTTTACCGTTGACAATGACGGAGTAATCGCGGCGTTTATAGAACATGCCGAGATCAATGCCCATCACCGAGGAGTAGTACATGCACTTCGCCATACCGCCCTCGTCGGGAGAGATAATCATCAGACTGTCGGGATCAATGCTGAGATCGGGATAGGTGCGGAGCATGGCTTTGATCATCTGGTAGGATGTGCGGACATTTTCAAAGCCGCTCAGCGGAATCGCATTCTGAACTCTCGGGTCGTGTGCGTCGAAGGTGATGATGTTCGTGACACCCATGTGGACAAGCTCATGGAGCGCCTGTGCACAGTCGAGGGACTCTCTGCCCTGACGCTTGTGCTGTCTGCCTTCATAAAGCATGGGCATGATGACATTGATACGGCGCGCCTTGCCGCCGATGGCACCGATGATACGCTTCAGATCCTGGAAATGATCGTCGGGGCTCATCGGTACGGTCATACCGTACATGTTATAGGTGACACCGTGGTTGAAAACATCGCACACGATATACACATCATGTCCTCTCATCGACTGATGGATCGTACCCTTTGCCTCACCGCTGCCGAAACGGGGGCAGGAACTGTCGACCGTATAGGTTTCGATTCCGGGTTCCGCACGCCATTCACGAAGATAGGAGTCGACCTCCGCCGTGAAGTTTTCGCACCCGCGCATACCGATTACACTCAATTCACCGAATAAACTGTCCGCCATTTTTACTCTCCGCCTTTTTTCATTTTTTGAAGGAACGCCGCACGACGAGGCAACAAATCCGCCCTCCCGGCATAGGATAAGGTTGTAGCTACCCGCCACGCGGAAATTATACACCAATATTATACCCTGATTCTCGTTTTTTGTCAAGAGCCGGACAGAAATTCAGTGTGTCAAAACCTGACGAAACTTGTCCTGTGAAACGGGAATGCTTAGAGTATTTTTCACAATTCATTCCGAATGAAGGAGGAGACGGACATGACAGATTACGGCACTCTCACCGTCAGAGTCGGACTCGGGAGCGGCGCGTATCCCATCGAGGGCGCGACCGTACATATCAAGGGGAGCGATGACGACAACGCCGATGTCGTTTTTTCACTTGAAACGAATCGCGACGGAAAGACCGAAAGCGTGCGCCTCCCGACGCCGAAAAAGAGCCTTTCTCTCGTTCCCGATCCTGCGTCGAGACCCTATTCCACTTATACCGTCGGAATTACAAAAAGCGGTTTCTATCCCCTGACCATCACCGATGTCGCCATGTTTCCCGGTATATTTACCACTCTGCCGGTGAACATGATTCCTCTCGCTGAATTCGATTCCGCACGGGTTTACCCGCGCGATACCCTGAATCCCGATACCTCGGAGGACGGGACACTCGGAGGTGACTTTTCATGATTTCCTATCCCGTGATCCCGAAGACCATCACCGTCCATCTCGGCACTCCGAACAGCAATGCGCAGAATGTGACACTTCCCTTTGCGGATTATATCAAGAATGTCGCTTCGAGCGAGATCTATCCCACATGGCCTGAAGAGGCGATCCGCGCCAACATTCTCGCACAGATATCCGTTGCCCTGAACCGCGTCTATACGGAATTTTACCGGAGCCGCGGTTATGATTTCGACATCACCTCCACCCCGGCAAACGACCAGACTTTTATTTATCAAAGGGATATTTACGATAATATTTCCTCGATCGTGGACGAAATATTCACGAGCTATCTCCGCCGCCCGGGGCAGGTCGAGCCTCTCTTCGCACAGTATTGCGACGGGGCGGAGGTACAGTGCAGCGGGCTTTCGCAATGGGGGTCGCTCACCCTCGCGAATCAGGGACTTTCCGCGATGGAAATCCTCCAAAGATACTATGGTGATGACATAGAACTTGTGGAGAATGTCCCGATCCGCGATGTCGGAGAAAGTGCGCCCCCCGTCCTTCTCGCGGAGGGAGACACCGGGCGCTATGTGGAGATCCTGCAACGGCGGCTGAACCGTATCTCGGGCGATTTCCCGGGAATTCCGAAGATCTCCCCTGCCGACGGTTTTTTCGACACATCCACCACCGACGCCGTAAAAAAATTTCAGAGTGTCTTCGGACTGGCGGAGGACGGCATCGTCGGTCGGAATACATGGTACAGCATTGAGGCGGTCTATAACGCCGTCAAGCGTATCTATGACCTGAATTCCGAAGGAATCCGCCTCTCCGAGATATCGACCCAGTATAACGACACGCTGGAAGAGGGGGAAAACTCCGCTTCCGTCCTGATTCTGCAATATTATCTCGACTACATCGCGGCATTCGTCCCGACCGTCCGAGCGCCGGCGGTGGACGGCTCCTTCGGTCCCGGCACACGGGAATCCGTGATTTCGTTTCAGAAAACCTACGGGCTTCCCGAAACCGGCATTGTCGATATTCTCGTCTGGGACACCATACAGAATGTTTATTACGGACTTGTCGCCGGCGTCGCATATGAGTACAGCGACGGCACGATCGTTCCCTATCCCGGCAGAGTTCTCCGCGTGGGACTTGAGGGAGACGATGTCAGAGTGCTTCAGAATTATCTGAATTATATCGCAAGAACCTATACCGATATTCCGACGGTCACGGCGGACGGAGACTTCGGACCCGCGACACAGGCGGCAGTCACCGCCTTTCAGCGTCGCTTCGGTATCAGTGCGACCGAAGGAAGAGTCAACGCCCTGACATGGCGTGCCATCGCCTCGGTGTATGAGGATTTGTACAACGGATCTTCGGTCGCCTCCGGGCAATACCCGGGCTATGAGATTTCGTAAGTGGGAGGAGCGTATATGTACCGTATCGAAAATAAAACGGCGGCAATCCGAGAAGTTCAGAAATATCTGCGTACACTTTCGCAGGAAGGCGGCACGCTTCCTCTCGTCAGTATCGACGGCACCTACGGTCCCAACACGGAGCTCGCCGTCCGCGCGTTTCAGAAGGAACAGGATCTCCCCGAGACCGGCATCGTAAACTATGCGACCTTCACCGCGCTCTATGAAGCCTATCGCGTATATGAAGAATCCCGCGCTCTTGATGCCCTGCCCTCGCACGGAGATTTTCCTTTGCATCTCGGGGACAGCGGCGACGGCGTCACGGCGCTTCACACCCTCCTTCGCATGCTCTGCGCCTATTATCCCGATCTTGGCAGAATTCCGAACACTTCGGCTTTTTCCGACGATACCGAACGGGCGGTCTGCTATCTGCAAACGGTATTTATCGAGGATCCCGACGGCATTGTCACAAAAAAACTGTATCTGCGCATGGAGCGTGAGCTTGCGGCATGCCGTATGGCAAATCGGACGGATTTTCATCCGATTGAGTGAAACGCGGCTTTGCGGGTATACTTTTCAAAAATCCGGAGGAGTCGAAATGAACAGCAAATTTACGGAAAAAGCGGAAAAGGCTCTCAACGGCGCGGTCGGCGTCGCCGAGAGCTTCGGGCATACCTATATCGGTACCGAACATGTTCTTCTGTCCCTCGCCCTTGAAAAGCTGTCCTGCGCTTCCGTTCTCCTTGCCCGCTGCAAGGTCACGGACACACGCGTCTCGGAGGCAATCAGAGAGTATTCGGGGGTAGGCGCGCACAGTCGCCTGACGGCAAAAGACATGACCCCCAGATGCCGTCGCGCGGTGGAGGCGTCCTATACTGCCTCTCAGCGCTTCGGCGCCGCACGGATCGGAACGGAGCATATTCTCTTTGCGCTTCTCGAAGAAAAAGAATGTGTCGCGGTCAAAATTCTCCGTTACCTCGGTACCGATCTCGTCAATCTGAAAGACGAACTCGTCACCTTCTTGCGCACGGCGGAAAAAGTGACGCAAAGTACAAAAAGCGAAGCTGCCTCTCTCGGTATTCTGACACAGTACGCCAGAAATCTGAATCTCGCGGCAGAGAGCGGCGAATGTGATCCCGTCATCGGCAGAGAGCGGGAGATCGGGCGTCTTGTACGGATTCTTTGCCGCAAAAGCAAAAACAATCCCTGCCTGATCGGCGAGGCGGGCGTCGGAAAGACCGCGATCGTCGAAGGACTCGCGGCAAGGATCGCCCGGCGTGAAGTGCCGACGCAACTCTTCGGAAAAATCATTCTTTCTCTCGATCTTACCTCCATGGTTGCCGGTACCAAGTACCGCGGTGACTTTGAAGAACGGATCAAAAATGTGATTGCGGAGGCGGCGAAGAACCCGCAGGTCATTCTTTTCATTGACGAAATTCATACCATTGTGGGCGCCGGTTCGGCAGAGGGCGCCATTGATGCCGCCAATATTCTGAAGCCCGAACTCTCCCGCGGGAAAATCCGTGTGATCGGTGCCACCACACCGCAGGAATACAGAAAATATATCGAAAAGGACGCCGCGCTCGAGCGCCGTTTTCAGCCACTGACCGTAGAAGAGCCGACAAAGGAAGAAGCCATGACCATGCTTCGCGGCGTGCGGGAACGGTATGAGAAGCACCACGGTCTTCACATCACGGATGACGCTCTTCGCGCCGCCGTCTTTCTGACCGACAGATATCTGCCCGATCGGCGTCTGCCGGACAAGGCGCTGGATCTGCTCGACGAGGCGTGTGC
>CALAFS010000301.1 GCA_937892405.1 uncultured Clostridia bacterium | reverse complement strand
GGATCGACCGACATCACCGTCAGAATCAGGGAGACATCGTTGCGCAGATCCTTCGGGAAGAGGGGACGGACGGGACGGTCGATGACACGGCTCGTCAGAATCGCCTTCTCGGTCGGCTTGCCTTCTCTCTTTAAGAAACCGCCGGGGATCTTACCGACAGCATACATTTTCTCGTCGTAGTCGACAGAGAGCGGAAGGAAATCAATGCCCTCGCGGGGAGCGGCGGACGCCGTCGCGCAAGCGAGCACGGTCGTCTCACCGTAGTGGATCATAACCGATCCGTTCGCAAGACCCGCAACCTTACCCGTCTCGATGACGAGCGGTCTGCCGGCGAAATCGTAGGTGTACTTCTTGTAGTTGTCGAATGTTTTGAATCTTTCTACCATTTTCTTTCTCCTTTTCTCCGGAGCCTGCGAACATAGCACTTAAATACACGCTCGCGTCGGTCGAACGCGTATTTAACTGCTACTTTCGCCGCCCCGTTTTGTACTTTTCTTTTTCATAAGAAACGGGAACGAAGTCTCCCGTTCCCGTCTCTTATAGCGGTCGTGGGAAAGCGAAAATTACTTTCTGAGACCGAGCTTCTTGATGACAGCTCTGTATCTTTCGATATCCTTCTTCGCAAGATAATTCAGAAGCTGCTTTCTGTGACCGACCATCTTGGAAAGACCTCTCTGCGAGTGGAAGTCCTTCGGGTTCTTCTTCATGTGCTCGGTCAGCGAGTTGATTCTGTCTGTCAGAATCGCGATCTGCACTTCGGGCGAACCGGTGTCCTTCTCGTTGATCTTGTACTCAGCGATGATGGCGGTTTTTGTCTCCTTGGAAATCATCTGTTCTCACCTTTCTTCAAATTTATTCCCAAATCAAAGCTGTCGGTGCGGGTGAATACGCAAACCACGCCGCGGCAACGCCGACGGCGGAGCAGGGTCAACCACCGACCCCTTGACATGGGTACTTAGAGATTATAACATACTTTTTATCAAAAGTAAAGGGTTTTACGAAACTTTTTTGTTTTTTCCGTCCGTACCCGTGTTTTCCGTTTCCTCCTCGCGCAAGGAGGAGAAGTCGATCGCCTTCGGCATATTCCACTTGAAGACGGTGGCGAGCATGCGGAGCGTGAAGACGGTCGCCGCGCCGAGAGAGAGCGAGAGCATCCCGGGTGCGCCGAAGTGCCAAAGGAGATAATACACCGTCGACCCCGCCGCCACGGCAAGCAGGTAAATCCGCTTTTTCAAAAGAAAGGGAATGTCCCGCACGAGAACATCGCGCACCACGCCGCCCCCGACACCCGAGACCGTCCCCATCAGAATGGCGAGGATCGGTGCGGTATAACCCGCATCCAGTGCAATTTCGGTACCGATGACCGAGAAAACGCCGATGCCGATCGCATCGAAGACATTATCCACCGCGAGGAGGGCGCCCTCTTTGGCAAGATATTTTTCTTTGAAATGACGCGCAACGAAAAAGACGACCAGCGCCGTGACGAGTGAGACTGCGATCTCGGTGTACATGGTGAAAAAGCGGGGCGGCTCGGAAGAAATGCACAGATCGCGCATGATACCTCCGCCGAAGGTCGTCGTCATCGCGAGGATCACCACGCCGACGATGTCCGTCTCGCGGCGAATGGCGACCATCGCCCCCGAGACCGAAAAGCCGATGACACCGATGATCTGAAGCACGAAGAAGAAAATGTCCATCTTCCCTCCTATGCCCCGAGCTTTTCGAGCAGAGCGGCGAGTGCTCTCGCGCGGTGGCTGATCGCGTTCTTTTCTTCCTCGGTATACTCCGCGAGGGTGCGCGCGTCGCCTTCGGGAATAAAGACGGGGTCGTAGCCGAAGCCGCCCTTCCCCCGCGGCGCGTCGGCAATCCTGCCGAAAAGATACCCTTCCGCCGTGACGGCATGTCCGTCGGGATAGACGAGCGCGACGGCGGCGGTATAATGCGCCCCGCGGTCGCTCTCCCCCGCGAGCTTTTCAAGCAGGAGGTCGGTATTCTTTTTATCGTCGCCGTGTTCCCCGGCAAAGCGTGCGCTGTACACGCCGGGGGCACCGCCGAGCGCATCGACCGAAATGCCGCTGTCGTCGGCGAGCGCCGCCATGCCCGAGATCTCCGCGATCTCCTTTGCCTTTTTCATGGCATTCTCGGCAAAGGTCGTGCCGTCTTCCACCGTTTCATGCACGATCCCCGCCTCGGAAAGAGACAGGATCTCCTCAAAGTGCCCGCCGAGGATCTCGCGGATCTCGCGCACTTTGTTTCTATTGTTGGTTGCCAATATCAGTTTCAAGAAGTGTCCTCCCGGCGCAGAGACTTTTTCGTCCGCGCCCGTGGGCGAAAAACGAATTTTTTGCCCGAGGCTTATTCTATCACACCGCGCGCGGGTTGTCAATAAAATTTTCAAAAGAAAAACAGCATATCGGACGGGCGGGACTCCTCGGAAAAATGATTTTCCGTGGCTTTTTTGTCCGATCTTTTTCCCTTCCGTCCATTTTTTCAAAAATATTTTCCCAAAAAACAAAAAATCTTGAAAAAGGGGTTGCATTTTTCGGAAAGATATGCTATAATACCGTTTGTCGATTTATGATTGAGATAAGTATCTTCCCATAAAAGCGGAAGAACAGGAGGTATCAAAATGGCAAATTGCAGCATTTGCGGCAAGGGCGTGACTTTCGGACACAATGTCTCTCACTCCAACCGTAAGACGAACAGAACATGGAAGCCGAACATCCGCCGCGTCAAAGCGGTCGTGAACGGTTCGCACAAGACGGTCTATGTCTGCTCCCGTTGCCTTCGTTCGGGCAAGGTTGAGCGCGCGTAAGTCGCCAAAATAGAAAACGGTGCCGATCCGGCACCGTTTTCTATTATCTCTCACTTTTGCGGCTGTGCCGCGGGAGGCGTGCCGCCGCGCTCTTTCCCCTTTCCCGTCGCCGCCTGATAGGCGACGGTCGCGATCGGGATCAGAAGAAGTCCCAGCACGCCGAAGAGCGCATATCCGACATAGAGAAAAATCAGGGTCAGAAGCGGGTGAATCCCGAGGTGCCGACCGACGATCTTCGGCTCGGCGAACTGACGGATGATCTCGTTCGCCGCGAAGAGCAGAAACAGCCCGACGGCGAGCGGCGTGTTCCCCGAAATGAGGGAAAACACGCTCCACGGCACGAGCACTGTACCGACGCCGATGACCGGGAGCATATCGAGAAGTGCCACGGCGATCGCAGCGAGAAGCGCATACGGAATCCGAAGAAGCAAAAATCCCACCAGCATAATGACAAATGTCATCGCCATAATCAAAAGGTAGGAGCGCAGATAGCGCACCATCGTATAAAGGAACCCGTCCTTGAAGCGGATCAGCCTGCGGGCGATCTTCTCGGGGAGGAGGCGGCGCACGGCGGCGTT
>CALAFS010000300.1 GCA_937892405.1 uncultured Clostridia bacterium | reverse complement strand
GCTATTTCTTGATGGAAAGCAGCTTTGTTACCTCTAAGAAGGGAACCGTGGCGGAAGATTCGGAGGAAAGAACCAGCTTGCAGATATTATAATCGCAAAGCATGGCGGCGGTCATGATCGCCTGCCCGTCACCCGAGAAAAGCTCGGCACTGCAACAGTCGACAATTACCGTCAGACGGCGATCCGAGTCGTCCACGGAGAGCGGGAAGCTGCTGTCGCCGACCGTAACCGTGTTTTTCTTCCCGTCAATATGGATCGCCTGACCGAAGAGCTCAAGCGTCAATACCGACGGTATGGTGCCGAGGTTCAGCCGTACACGGTATGCGGCGGGAGATAAGGGAAGCACGAGCGGCTCGTCCGCCGTGATGCTTTGCCTGCGGAGCGTTTCGCTCTCTCCGTACAGTCCGGCGGTTTCCCCGATCGGCAAGGCGCAAAGATCGAATTCTTTTCCGCGGCTGCGGAGCGTTAATTCAAGCGGCAGACTCATCTCTCCGTTGAAAGGCGCACGGGGAAATTCCAGCCTGCGGTGCCATGCCATGGCGATCCGTCTTCCGTCCGACCTGCCGAAGAAGGTTTGCGCCGCGTAATGGTGAACACCGTAGTTCAGGCGTCTCGGCGCCTGAATCTGCTCGAATTTTCCGCCCTTACATTCGCACACGATGTAAATGTGCGAAGCACCGCTGATGATCCATTTCCGCTTTTTCGGGTCTCCGTCCGCACATAGCGGATAGAGGTCGGGACATTCTGTCTCTCCCTCAATTGTTATTTTCTGAATTTCTTCCCAGTGGAGAAGATCGTCCGAGGCAAAGATGACAAAGTTCGCATCATAGAGGTACAGCCCCATGACATAGCGTCCCATCTCTTCGCAATAGATCACCTTCGGGTCACGGTTGTTCGCCGCTATGTGAGGAATCAGGGGATTGTGCGCATATTTACGAAAAGTGGCACCGCCGTCGGTCGAATAAGCGAGGCACTGCGTGAATTCTTTCTTTTCCGAGCGGAGACTCGTATTGCCGGCACAGGTGTAGAAGAGAAGAATGACGTCCTCTGCTCCCTCTTTCAGACCGGAGCGGTTCTCCTTGTCCACGACCGCACTGCCCGAGAACATGGTGCCGGATTCATCCGGAAAGAGAGCGATCGGGCGCTCTTTCCATTCGAGGAGATCGCGGCTTGTGGCGTGCCCCCAGTGCATGTTTCCCCAGACCGTATCATACGGGTTGTATTGATAGAACATGTGATAAATCTTCTCGCCGGTGACGGGAGAAGTGTATTCCGTCAGTCCGTTCGGATCGTTGATCCAACCATGCGATGGCGTAAAATGAATCAGCGGTCGGTAGTTGAGATTCTGCCCGTTTTTTTCTGATTTTTTTGCGCACTGTATGTCCTGAACTTCGACATCGGGTGTGCAACCGAATTCCAGGGTTTCACCGCGATAGGGACGAAGATCGTAGAAGACCTCTTCGCACGGATTGACATAGTCAAGTCTCAGACTAAAGTCATCGATCAGCTCGCCGTTTCTGTAAACCGTGATTTTTCGCATGCCGACATGTTTGCCGACGGGAAGCATCAGATAAGAGTTATGAATGGAAATTTTGGATTTTTTCACTTCGTGTCTCTTCCTTTCCGAAATCACTTGCAATTTTCGGATTTCTGTGATACTATTATAAAAGATATCGTGTTTGTTCGCAAGAGAGAAAAACACGGAAAGTGGAGAATTTACATTATGATTACGGTTTCGGGAGAAAAAAGCTACGACAAAGTCGGCAGAGCGGCAAACCTGAGCGTCCGCCGCGTCTCCTATACCGCCGTGCAGAGCGGCTTCTGGCACAGAGAGCGCTTCCTGACGGAAAAAGAGCTGATCTATGTGACGGAAGGCACCGTCTACCTGCTTTTGAACGGAGAGCACTTTGCCCTCGGTGAGAATGAATATCTGTTTTTGCCCGCCTACGGCACGATTTCCGCTCCTCGCCGCTCGGATGCGCCCTGTGCCTTTTATTCCGTGACCTTCGACGGCACCCTCGCACTTCCGGGCGGGCAGGGAGAAAAAGGGAAGGTGTGCGGTGATCTCCTCTTTCCGCGTGAACTTTTCAAACGCATGCTGCTGTGGTATGACGGCGGTAAAGTGGAACACGCCGCCTGTGACGCGCTTTTTCTTTCCTTTCTTTATGACATCGCCGCCACACGCATAGGGAATGAAAGCTCTGCCTTTGATACACAGCGCGTACTTGATTATATTCACGCACACCTTGATCGTCCGCTTGAACTTGAGGATCTGACGGAAAAGTTTCATTACAGCCGCGACGCCATTACCAAGGCTTTCCGTCAGCGATACGGCATCTCACCGAAACGTTATATCAATCAGGCAAAAATCAGCACCGCAAAACAGCTTCTGACGACCTCCCGCATGAGTATCGGACAGATCGGGTGCGCAGTCGGGTTTGATAATGTTCGCCTCTTTTATAAGTTTTTCACCTATCATACCGGCGTGACGCCGAGCACCTTCCGCCGTCGGAACGAATGAAAAACAGCATCGCGCTACGCCGTTACCGCCTTATAAAAACGCCGTCTGCATTGTGCAAACGGCGTTTTTCTCGGAAGTTTATTCCGTGGGTTCTTCTTTTTCCGCTTCTTCGTCTTCTTCCTCGTCCGACTTCTTCGGATTGATCTTTACGATGACTTCGTGAACGCGCCGTTCGTCCGCCGCGCTCATCGTAACCGTGAGATTTTCGTATTCAAAGGAATCGCCCGGATTCGGCAGATCTCCGAATTGCTCGGTGACCCAGCCGCCGACCGTCGTCGCGTCGGAGTCGAATTCCAGACCCGTCAGCTCCTCGAGCTTTGTCAGATCGGCAGAACCGAGAATCCGATAGGTATTTTCGTCCACTTCGGCAATCTCGTCAATGCTTTCGTCATTGTCGAGCTCTCCGACGATCTTTTCCACAAGGTCGTTGACCGTGACAAGACCGTGCGTCCCGCCGAATTCATCGACCACGATCGCCGCGCGCTCGCTCTTTTGACGCATGGCGCGGAGCAGATCGTCCGCCGCCATACTGTCGGGCACAAAATACGCAGGGAAGATCGCGTGCTCCTTCACCGATTCTTTCGATTGATCGGCAAGGCGGAAATAAATTTTTGAGTTTAGAATTCCGAGAATGTCATCAATTGTTTCGCCGCAGA
>CALAFS010000299.1 GCA_937892405.1 uncultured Clostridia bacterium | reverse complement strand
GGAGTGCGTAAAGGCGGGCGACCGATGGTCGCCCCTACGCGATGGTGAGGCGCTCTATGTTGCGAAGGAGTAATTTTGAGCGTGGCACGGGGCGTCGGGGGCGCCGACCCCTACGGGGGATCCGAGCGTGAGGGGCTCTTTTGAGAGATAGCGGTAAAAGAGCGGGGGTTAAGAGTCGGTAGGGGGCTGTGCCCGCTTCCATGCGGTGGGGGAGACGCCTGTCTTCTCGCGGAAGGCGCGGCTGAAATTATAGGGGGTGGAATAGCCGAGGCGATCGGCGATGTCGGAAAGGGAGAGGTCGGTGGTGGCGAGAAGTTCTTTCGCGCACTGCATCTTCTTTTCGGTGAGGTAGGCGACGGGAGAAAGCCCGAGGCAGGATTTGAACAGGCGGAAAAAGGCGGAATAGGAGAGGTGGATATAATCCGCCGCCTCGCGCACCGTGACCATGTCGGCGGCATGGGTATCCATATAGCCGACGGCGACCGCGAGGAGATCGCGCTGACCTTCAATCGAGGGTTCGGTCTTCCCTCCTCTTTCTCTTAACAAGCCGACGAGGAGTTCGGTGATAAGGGCATTCAGATGGCGCGCGGTGTATTCGTCTATCGTATAGAATTCATTGATGGCAATTTGCAGATTTTCTATAAAAGTTCTTCCTTTTGAAAACTTTTGTTTGCAATATTTTTCTTTCAGGCGGTCGATGACGGAGGTGTCCGACGGATTTTTCAGATTGAAGGCGATGGTGAGGAAGCGGCAGGTGTTGTGCGCGGTGAGGGCATGCGTCTCCCCGCGGAAGGAGAGCGCGCACTCACCTTTTTGCAAAGAGGTGGAGGTGCCGTCGGCAAAATTCACCAGAGCACCGTCTACCACGGCGGTGATCTCGATGTCGGGATACTGGATATGCTCCGGAATGGAGAGACGGTAGAAATAACGGGAATCCACCGCCTGAATCACGGTGAATTCTTCGGTTTCCAAGGGGTTGATGATTCTCCCGTCAGTGATATTGAAGAAGGTATTATCGAAAATCATGGATTCTCCGTTTGCCATTTTGCCGCTCCTTTCTCTTTCGATAAGAATATTCTACGGCATGGCGGGAGGAAAGTCAAGAGAATTTTCAAATTTTCCATCAAAAATTTTCTGACATAAAATGATATGATAAAGGGTATCGCGGGATATGGCTTCTCCTTCTGATTTCGTTTATAATGTGGGGAGAAGAATGACAGGAGGTCAGAAAAATGACACCGTGGCAAATCATTTACAATCGCAAGGGAGGACTCGGGGCGAAGGCAGCCGCCCTTCTCTCCCGCACGCTACAAGAGCGGTTCGGGAGGAAGGTGCCGATCCTGCAGGAAGATGAGGCTCTTATGGCGGGCGTGGTCATCAAACTTTGCGTCTCGGATACGAAAGAATGTGATACGGACGCATGCTGTATGGAGGAATACTCTCTCGATGTCGGTGAGGCGGACGGGGAGCGACAGATCGTTTCCATCACGGGAAAGAGTGATGCCGCGCTGTATTACGGGGTGGTGGATTTCATCTCCTTTACACTTCCCACCCTTCCCTTTTCGGCTTCCAAGGACTTCAATATACAGAACCTGTTCACCGACGCGCCCGACCGTCCTCTGCCGAAAGTCTCCCTCACGCGGCGTCCCGCAATCCGGCACCGCGGGCTCTGGACCTGGGCGCACTGTATTCTCGACTATCGGAAATTCTTTACGAACATGTCCCTTCTGAAGTTAAACGAAGTGACGCTCTGGGTGGACGAGATGCCGACGAACGCGGCAGAGGTCATCGCCTTTGCGCATGCGCTCGGAATCCGGGTGTTTATCGGTTTTTCCTGGGGTTGGGGACTCCGCTGTACGGAATTTTGCATTGCCGACTGCTTTGACGACGGGAAGGTTTCGGCATTTGCCGAAGGGGTGGCAGACTTTTACCGTGAGAAAATCCTTTCCGTCGGGGCGGACGGAATTTACTTTCAATCCTTCACCGAGACTTATGAGCATGAGATCGCGGGCGTGAGTATTGCCGATGCGGTGGTGCGGTGGGTCTTTTGCATTGCCGCGCGCCTGTATCGGGAATTCCCTTCTCTCGAAATCCGTTTCGGACTGCATGCGACCTCGGTGGCGGATTCTCTCGGGTGCTTCGCCTCCCTGGATCCCCGAATGAAAATCATATTCGAGGACTGCGGGGCGTTCCCTTACGCGTACGACCCGACGCGGATCGAAGACGCCGAGGCGACGCGGGACTTCGCGGCGCGCGCGATCCGACTCTGCGGCGAGGGGCGGTACGGCTGTATTTACAAGGGGATGCCGACGCTCTACTGGTGCCGTCTCTTACCTTCGGGCGAACGGGAGAGTGTATTTCACCATATCCGCGAGCCGTTTCTCCTCGGGGAGGCGGGCGACGCGAAGGTGGACGCACTGCTTTCCGAGCGGCGGGAGGCATGGAAATACTGTCAGGCGGAATGGATCAAGAACGCGGACTATGCAAGGCGGGAGACGGCGGCGATCGCCAAAGAAACGGAGGGCGACGCCGTGATTCAGCTCTTATGCGAATACGGCGCGCTCGAGAAGGGATTGTTTTTACCCATGCTTCTCGCGTCGGAAATCCTATGGAATCCTGCGGAGGAAAAGGACGAGATCATCGAACGGGTGATGAAAAGTCCCCTGCTTTATTTGGTATGAAAGACGAAAAGAAGATATTAACGGGTTCGCAAGCTGTTTATGGCAAGCGGATCTTCGCCCTCGATATCGGGGGGACACGGCTCAAATACGGCATGTTTATCTGCGGGGCGGCGGGAGAGATCACCGAGCTTTCGGGCGGGGAGGTCGACTCACTTGCGAAAGAGGGAGCATCCGCGCTCATGACGCGTGTGTTCTCCGTCTGCGATGCGGAGAGCTTTGATCTTCTCGGCATTTCAAGTGCGGGAATGATCGGGCGGGACGGGAGCGTACTGTATGCCAACGAAAATATCCCGGGATATACGGGCTATCCGCTCGCCCGCGTACTCGGCGAGCGGTACGGCGTGCCCGTATACGCGCAAAATGACATTGCGGCGGGGGCGATCGCCGAGGTGACGGAAAATCGGCGCGATTTCTATTATCTTTCTCTCGGGACGGGGGTCGGCGGTATCCTGATACAGGACGGCATGCCGCTCGTTGGAGAGCACGGAATTGCGG
>CALAFS010000298.1 GCA_937892405.1 uncultured Clostridia bacterium | reverse complement strand
GTGCCCGATCTCTGCCGCCTGCTCCGCCGCGCGCTCAAGTGAGATGACGACATCGCCGAGCATGGCGCCGCCGATACATTCGGTCATGTCGAAATCCCCGTCCTCGTAGAGCGGGAAAGAGAGGACATCGGTCGGGCGGTCGACACCGCGGAATTTCTTGTTGAGTGTATGGATATAGGCATTGTCGCAGAAGGTGACCGACAGCTCCGCGTCATAGGGAAAGTTCTCGGTATCGAGCGTCTCTTCCGCCGCGCGGCGGACGGCGCTCTTCATGCGATAGGTGATCTCGGGAAATTCCGCGGTAGCGCGGAAACGGAGAATCAGACGGCGTTTCATATCTTTTTGCTTGTCCTTTCGGCGCGGAATCTCGCTCCCGCGGCTTCTTTCTGTTTTTTCTCATAAGCGTCATACGCCCCGATAATCCGACGCACGAGCGGGTGACGCACGACATCGCGATCGGTAAAGCGGAACACGCCGACGCCGTCGATCCCCTCGAGAACCTCGGCGGCAACCGAGAGTCCGCTCTTCTTGCCGAAGGGCAGATCGGTCTGCGAGAGGTCACCCGTGACCACCGCCTTCGCGTGATAGCCGAGGCGGGTGAGGAACATCTTCATCTGCTCGGGCGTGGTGTTCTGCGCCTCGTCGAGAATGATGAAGGAGGAATCGAGCGTTCTACCGCGCATGTAGGCGAGCGGGGCGATCTCGATCGTTCCGCGCTCGATATGGCGCTGATAATTTTCTCCGCCGAGAAGCTCAAAGAGCGCGTCATAGAGGGGGCGGAGGTAGGGGTCGATCTTACTCTGGAGATCTCCGGGCAGAAAGCCGAGGCGCTCCCCTGCTTCCACCGCGGGGCGGGTCAGAAGGATTCTGTCCACGGCTTTGCTCCGGAGGGCTTCCACCGCCATGGCGACGGCGAGAAAGGTTTTCCCTGTTCCGGCAGGTCCCATGCCGAGGACGACGGTATTCTCTCTGATGGCGTCGATATAGCTTCTCTGACCGACGGTGCGTGCCTTGATGGGCTTCCCGCGGTAGGTAAGGCAGATGGTATCGCCCGCATAATCGCCGGCGCTGTCGTCTTCCCCGTCTCTCACGAGTCCGATGACATATTCGACGCTCTGCTCGTCGACGCTCTCACCTTCTCCCGCCATGCGCTTGAGATATTCGAGCGTGCGGGTGGCGGCATCGACATCGCGGGCGTCCCCCGTGACGGTGACGGCGTCGCCCGACTCCCCGCCGACATGGCGGTTGGAAATGCGGACATGAAAGGCGTCTTCCACCATGCGCACATTGCGGTCGAATGCGCCGAACAGGGCGGCGGTCGCCGCGCCCGAGGGGGTTAAAATGATTTTTTCCGACATGCTTACTCCTTGACTCCGAACTCCGAGCGCCGTCCGATCTCCCGCACTTCGGTGATCTCGGCATACATATGATACCCCTCCTCCGTAAAGGCGCCGCCGGTGCGAATCCGGATCAGGTCGCCGTCCGAAAGCTCTCGACGGAGAGCGGAGGTAAGGCGCGCCACGGCGATCTTCACGCACTCGTCGTCCGTATAGGTACGGAGGGCGGTTTCGCGCCCGAGCGCCACCGTGCGGAAAATCACGACAGGCAGGCGGACGAGTCCGAAGAGGGTCAGATGTTCGGTTTCCTCTATTATATCACATTCCGATGCTGGATTTCCATAGATTTTGAAAATATTTAGTGAAATTCCGAAAAAATTCACCGAAAGTGCACGCGTCTCCTCCTCGCCCCACGAAATGACGCTCTCCGTGCGCGGGACGGTAACCTCCAGCGTGCGGCTGACTCTGCCGCGCACACTCCCCTCCGCGGGAAGAAGTCCGCCGCCGACGCCCGAGATCAGAAGATCGCCGCGCTTCACGCTGTCCCCGACCTTCACCGTCTCGGTGCCGAGCCTGACGGTGATCTCCTCGATGAGGG
>CALAFS010000297.1 GCA_937892405.1 uncultured Clostridia bacterium | reverse complement strand
AAAGCCCTCGTTCGTATGGAAGGGGGAGGTGGTGTAGGAGATTGCCGCCTGGACATGACCGCCTTCCTTGATAGTGGCGCGGATTGCGGTCTCAAGGTTTCTTGCGTCGTTCAGTGCGTCGAAGATACGGATGATATCAATACCGTTTGCAATGGACTTCTGAACGAAATACTCAACGACATCGTCTGCATAGTGACGGTAGCCGAGGATATTCTGTCCGCGGAAGAGCATCTGGAGCTTCGTGTTCTTGACATGCGCACGGATGGTGCGAAGTCTGTCCCACGGGTCCTCATGGAGGAAGCGGAGGCAGGAGTCAAAGGTGGCACCGCCCCATGCTTCGAGAGAGTAATAACCGACTTTATCGAGATCCTCGAGGATCGGCAACATTTCTTCGGTCGTCATACGCGTCGCGGCAAGCGATTGATGCGCGTCACGCAGGACGGTTTCCGTAATCAGAACTTTAGACATAGTCTGTGTTTTCCTTTCCTAATCGTAAATCAATGGAAGAAGCTGAGGAACACGCCCGCCGCGACGGCAGAGCCGATAACGCCGGCGACATTCGGTCCCATGGCATGCATCAGAAGGAAGTTGGAGGGATCCTCTTTCCGTCCGACATCTTGCGAGACACGCGCCGCCATCGGGACGGCGGAGACGCCTGCGGAGCCGATCAGAGGATTGATCTTACCGCCCGTGAGCTTGCACATGAGCTTACCGGTCAGAAGACCGCCGCAGGTAGAAATGCAGAAGGCAAGAAGTCCGAGACCGATAATGTAGATGGTTTCGAGTTTCAGGAAGTTCGCGGCATTCGCGGTAGCACCGACGGAAACGCCGAGGAAGATCGTGACAATGTTGCAAAGTTCATTCTGCGCCGTTTTGGAAAGACGGTCGGTGACACCGGTGACATTGAAGAGGTTACCGAGCATCAGGAAGCCGACAAGGGGCGCCGCGTCCGGAACGATCAGAACGACAAGAAGCGTTACCACGATGGGGAAGATCACCTTTTCGGTCTTGGAGACGGGGCGGAGGTTCGACATATGAATCTTCCGCTCGCGCTCCGTGGTAAGGAGCTTCATGAAGGGAGGCTGAATGATGGGGATCAGAGCCATGTAAGAATATGCCGCGATCGCGATCGCACCGAGAAGATGCGGCGCGAGTTCCTTTGTGACAAGGATCGCGGTAGGACCGTCCGCACCGCCGATAATACCGATCGCACCCGCTTCCATCGGAGAGAATCCGAGGAACAGAGCGAAGAAGAACGCGGCGAACACGCCGAGCTGTGCGCCGGCACCCATCAGAAGGGACTTCGGGTTGGAGATCAGGGGAGAGAAGTCGGTCATCGCACCCACGCCGAGGAAGATCAGGGAGGGGTAAATACCGAGCTTGACACCGAGATAGAGAATATCGACAAGACCGCCGTTGTTCACCACTTCTTTGATGATGGTGGACATCTTGACATGAAGCGCACCGTCAAAGGTGACGGACTTCGCAAGTTCGGTCGACTGGAAGATATCTTTCAGCGAGGAGATAACATCGGTACTGAGCGCCGTCTTTGAACCGTCCACTACCTGACCGAAGGAAACAACACCGTTTTCCGCAATGGTATAGAAACTCGGGTCGATTCTCTGCAGAAAGTCCGTGACGGCAGAGGCGAGGGTTCCGTTCGTCGTCGACAGATAATAGTCGTCGAAGAAGAAATCCATGTGCATGAGGTTTGCCGCCGGCAGGTTTGCGAGAAGCATACCGAAGGCAATCGGTAAAAGCAGGAGAGGCTCAAACTTTTTTACCACCGCGAGATAAAACAGCGTCCCGATGATGACATACATGACGAGATACTGCCACCAGTTCGACTGGGAAAAAAGCGCTACGATGCCTGTCTTGCTAAGGAAAGTAAGAATAGCATCCATGTTTCGTTACCCGGCTTTCCTGTCAGTTGAGCGAAACAAGGAGATCGCCGGCGTTCACGGAAGCACCTTTCTGAATATTCACGGAAGCGACCGTTCCGTCTTCGGGTGCGGGGATCTCGTTTTCCATCTTCATGGCTTCGAGCACGCAGACGACATCGCCCTTCTTGACAGCCTGACCGACGGAAACCTTGACCTCAAGGATCGTACCGGGCATGGGAGAGGTGACCTTTACGGCACCTGCGGCACCGGACTGTGCCTTCGGAGCGGCGGGAGCCGCCTTCGGTGCGGGAGCTGCGGCTTTGGGTGCCGCGACGGGAGCGGGAGCGGCGACAGGGGTCGCACCCTCGGCGGAAACTTCTTCCACCATGACTTCATAAGAATTGCCGTTTACGGTAATGTTGTACTTTTTCATGTTCGTAATTCCTTTTCTCCGCATTTTGGGCTGCGGCACCGATTATTTTCTTCTGAAAGAAACGACTCTGAACTTTAGTCCCGCATTTTCGCTTTCCGCGGCGGCGATGGCAGCGGCGATCACGGCGACGATTTCGTCGTCGTTTGTATCGGGGAGCGCGACCGGCGCGGGTTCGCTCTCTTCGGGAAGTTCGGCTTTTGCTTTTTTCGCGGGAAGGTCATGGAAGAGAATGCGGAAGAGGTACAGGCAGAACCAGAGAAGCCCGAGCACCGCAAACACCGCGACCATACCGATCAGAAGCATCTGAAGACCGAAGAGAAGCGTATCGAGAAACCCCGCTTCCGAGAGCAGGTGTTTCGTTCCGTAATCATCGGGAGATATGTTGAGTAAGAAATTCATAACACGCCTCCGAAACTCAGAAGCGAGCCTTGCCGGCGAGCATCAGAAGTGCCGAGCAGATGCGGGCACGCAGCTCGTTGACGCTGATGATATCGTCGATCTCGCCGCTGCATGCCGCATGAACGGGAGAGGATACGCTCTCTTTCCAACGGCTGATCAGCTCTTCGCGCTTTGTCTCAAGCGTGATATATTTGTCCCATGCGAACGCGACGCCGCTTTCCGCGGGGAGCGCACCGATCTCGGAAGAGTCGGTAGCATAGACAAGGTCGGCACCGAGAGCCTTCGAGCCGAGAAGAACAAATGCCGCACCGATCGCGTGACCGACGACCACCGTCACCTTCGCGTTGTCGGAGGAGGCGTAAGCATAGGCAAGAGATGCAAGTGCGTCCGCGTAGGCAGGCTCATTGTCCGCCTTGACGGCAAGACCGAGCGAGTCAACGAGGGTCACGAGCGGAATTCCGAAGCAGTCGCAGAAGTTGATGAACTTTGTCGCTTTCTTCGCCGCCTCGGCAGTGATACGACCTTCCTCTTTCGCAAAAGAGGTGGCGATGATACCGCATTTCACGCCGCCGATCGTAGCAAGAGCGGTGGAAAGGACGGGGGCGTACTCTTTACCGATTTCATAATAGACGGCGTTGTCCGCGATCGTCGAGATCATCGAGAGTCCGTCACCGGCGAAATCGAGGTCGCCGAGCATGCGGTTCAGATTGTCGGCACATTCACCGACATCGGCACCGACATCTGCGTTTTCGGGAAGGAAGGAGACGAGCGAGCGGGCGAAGGCGAAACATTCCGCCGTATCCCCGGTGAAGGAAACCGTGTCATTCTGTGCGTCCGCCACACCGACAAGTGCGGGGGAGGAAACATAGTATGCCGCATCCTTTTCTTTGATAACGAAATCAAAGAGTGCCGCGATAGAGGCCGCGGTACCGACACATTTGCCGGAGATGACGGCGATCTGGGGAATGACGCCGGAGGCAGAGGCGACCTTTTTCATGATCTTGCCGTAAGCCGAAAGGGCAGAGGTTCCCATGAAGATGTCGGTTCCGTCCGAGTCAAAGATGCCGATGACGGGTGCGCCGTTGTGCAGAGCAAGGTTGTAAAGATCGGCGATCTTCTTTGCGTGACGCTCGTCGATGACGGCGCCGCCGCGGCTCACATCTTCGGCAAACGCGTAGACGAGCTTTCCGTCGATCGCGCCGTACCCCGTGATAACCCCTTCAAATTCATTTGCTTTGTCCGTGGCGAGAAATTCGGAAAACGCACGCTTGGTATACGCGGCGGTCTCGACGAAGGTCGCTTCGTCGAAGAGCATTGCCAGGCGGTTGCGGATCCCGGAGTTTTCGCTCTCACTGAGCGCCGTGCGAAGCTCGGCGGCAGTGGGGAGGGCACAGACTTCCGTTTTTGTAAGATTTTCCAAAACGAATGCCGATTTGCTGAAAAAACAACAAATCTCTCCTTCCTGAAAATAGTAATTTTTCGTGAAAGCCGTAAATAGTCCAACTTTCACCACATATACTATAACACCAAAATCAAGAGATGTCAAGAGAATTTTGACATATTTTTGACAAAAGGTGTCAACTTCCGCTCCCGCGGTCGCCCGCACCCGGAAACAGACGGTATCAGGATGCAAAAATCGCAATTTTTTCTCCGCGAAGAGAAAATAAAAATGCGGAAAATTGTAAAAATATCGTAAAAGCGCGAAAAAACTCTTGTGTATTTCTTCGGGATATGCTATAATAAATCCGAATAAGAAAATTGGAGGTTATAGGATAATGAAAACTTCTAAACTCCGCACGGTTTTCATCACGCTCTCTGTCGTTTTGATTTTTGCCGCTCTCCTTGCGATCGGGATCGTGACAGTAACCGCCGGTACCAATACGATAGACGGGATTCTGCCCGAGGGCGGAATTGCTTATACACGCTTGAGCGAGCCGACCTCGGTCAGCTCCGACAACAAGACTCCGAAGGCGGATACCGAAATGTTTGCCGACCTTTCGTCGGTGGATCTTCTCACCTATGTGCTGAGCTTTGATGATCTCGGCGGTTATGTCCTTTTGAAACCCACCCGTACCTATACGGAGAACGATGTTGCCCATATTGCGAAGGACGGCGCGTTTTTGGCTCTTTGCGAACGGGCGGACTACGCCGATGTCCTTGAGCTTTATGCCGCCAGTTGCAAGAGCGGTGAGAATGTCGGTACGATCGCCGCGGACGCACTTCCGTATGTGACCCTTCATCCTCTGACGCTCGAAATCCTGAGAGGAAGAAAACTCACGCCCGAGTTTGCCGCGTACATCCGCGATGCCCTGAATACCACCGGGCTGACAAACGCACAGTGAAATATAAAGGAAAACAACCGCGCCGCGGCAGTTAGTGCCGCGGCGCGGTTGTTTTCCTTATTTAGTTTAGGAATGACAGCTTTCGAGAAGGGAGAGCCGCTTGGAAGAATAGCGATACGCACGCTCAAAGTCGCATAGCTCCTGATAGCAGAACTGCAGATCGGTGTACACCCCGAGCATGACAAATACCTGATAGGTCTCCCTCGTCTTGTTTTCCTCCAGTGCGAGAAGATGGGGAATTGCCTCTGTGTATTTTTTCAGCTTGATGAGTCGCTTTGCCTCCATGTGTTCACTGTAAACAGGATCGGTGAAGAACCAAGAGCTATCCAGCATGACATAATGAAAAAAATCACTCTCGCATCCCTCGCGCAGAGGCTTTTCGTAGCTCTCCGATTCAAATTCGAGAAGCGGGGTGGTAATGTTGTGCGCCACAGCGGAATACAGCGGCAACAGCGCCTTGATTTTTGCTGTATCATATGCCGTTTTTGATATATATTCTTTGGCAGAATCAAAGTCGGAAAGAGCAGAGGATAAGTTGCCCATGCGTGTATGTGCCTTTCCGCGTGCAAAATACGAGTAGGCGAGAAGATAAGCCACCTCGTCGTCAATTCCGCCGAGCTTTGTCAGCTGGCGGATACATTCTTCGTAGCGTCCCGCGGCATAGGCGCGTCGGATACCCGGCATGCGCTCTTCCTTCAGATACGGGAACGGATCGTCTCCCTCCGCGAGAAAGTAAGCTGTGGGAAGTGCGAGTTTTCCCGAGATGGCGGACAGCGTCTCAAAGGACGGGGACGCCGCACCGCTTTCGATCAGGCTTAACATGTTCCGCGTGACCGTATCGCCCGCCACTTCCGCCTGCGTCATGTGACGGTCGGTGCGCGCCTTCTTGATTTTTTCTCCGAGGGTCATGTGTCGTCTTCTTCCTTTCTGCGGATTCCGGGGCGGGAGAGCTTCAGATCCGCAAGGGGATTCTGTTCCATCGCTTCTTCCATGTTCCGGTTGACAACATGGGTGTAGATCTGCGTGGTGTTCAGCTGCTCGTGCCCGAGAATTTCCTTCAGCACGCGGATATCCACCTTGCCGGACTGATACATCAGCGTTGCGGCGGTGTGGCGCAGTTTGTGGACGGAGAGCCCCCGGTTGCCGAGCCCGGCGAGATTCAGATATTTATATACGATCCATTGCACGGTTTTTACCGAGATCCGTTGCTCTCTGCCGCTCAGAAAAAGCGCGGTGTCGCTCGTACGGATATGTTTCGGGTCCAGTCTTACGCGCAGATATTCACGGATGGCACGCCGTGCCGCGTCGTTGAGGTAAATCATGCGTTCCTTGTTGCCTTTACCGAGTACCTTGACCACGGTGATATCGGAGTCAAAGCTGTCGAGCGTCAGTCCGACAAGCTCCGAAAGACGCATGCCAGTATTGAGAAACAGCGTGATGATCGCGTAATCCCGCACGCAGGTTTTCGACTCTGTGTCCGAGCGCACCGTTTCGAGCAGTGTGACCGCTTCGGAATAAGTCAGATATTTCGGCAACGACTTTTTCGGTTTCGGTCCTTCGATGTCGGCGGTCGGATTCTTGTCGATCAGGTGCTTTTTTCCGTGAAGATAGTGAAAGAAGGATTTCAGCGAACTGAGCTTTCGCATGCGGGTCGTCGGCGTGTTTTCACGCTCGAATCCCGCGTACATCAGAAAGTCAATGATGTATTGCGGTGTGATGGCGGCGGCGTCTTCGAGAGTGATTTTCGAGATGTCGATTTTTTCAAACTCTTTTTCGTCGGGAGAAAGTCCGTCCCGTTTGACAATATAATATCGAAAAAAAGTGCGCAGATCGAGAAGATATTCACACACCGTTTTTTCGCTGTTGCCGCGGATGACGGCGATGTGTGACGCATATTCCCGTAAAATCGGCGGAAACTGTCGGAACTCGTCGCTTTTGAATGTCAGTGTCGCCATGCAGAATTTCACTTCCCTCTCTTTTTTCTACTTTCTATTATACAAAATTTTTTTCGTTTTTAGTGGATAAAGTGTAAACATTTTTGCGTATCCCTTGTTTTTTCATTTCCCGTGATTATAATTAAGACAAGAGCAAAAAGAAAAAAGGGTATCATATGAAATTTCTGAAAGAAAACTCCTATGACATTGTCCGTCTGTATATCAATCAGATCGGCATTGCCATATTTTCGCTTGTCCTCTATTTTGCCGCCGCACAGGCGGGGGACGACGGAATCTCTTTGATGATTTCGGTTGTCATTTCGGTGTTTGCCACCGCGTTTTACATGGTTTTGATTTACACGGCGACATGGGATCTCGGTGCAAAGGACAGGATCCGTATCGACGCCGGGCGCATGACGGAGATCCGGCACAAAGGACTTTGGCTTTCCATTGCCGCCAATTTGCCGAACTTTCTTTTCATTCTGCTGTCCCTGATCGGTAAGGGCGCATACATGCTCGGTCTCGGGAACGGATTTGACACCCTCTTCGCCTTTTCCAATCTGATCCTCCGTTTTGCCGCTTCCTCCTATCTCGGGATTCTTCGCGGCGTGTTTGTCTCCCTCGCGGATTCGGCGGATCTTTACTACCTCCTTCAGACCTGTGGCTTTCTTGTTCTGACCGCCCTGCCGTGTCTCGCGGCGGAGGTCGGGTATCGCTTCGGGTCGAAGAATTTCCGCATTTTCTCCTCCGGTAAGAAAAACGGAAAATAAGTCATAATATGAAAAAATCCTCCATACAGTTTACCGTGACAACCCACGGAGCCGGAGGATTTTTTTATGCGTGTTTATACCCTGAATCTCAGAAAGTGTTTTCCGTTTGTCGCGCTTTTGCGCGTGACGGCGTTTGCGGCAGCCTTCTTTTTTGCGATCTGGCTTCTGATCGGAGACAGGAGCGATGCCGTTTTGCATATTGCCGCCGCCGCGGATACTACGCCTTCCCGCGTCGTGGTTCTCGACGCCGGGCACGGAGGCGAGGACGGAGGTGCCGTCGGCGCGGATGGTACAGAAGAAAAGGATCTGAATCTCGCCATCACCCTGACCGTCGGCGAGCGCCTCTCGGAGCTCGGCTATACCGTCATCTACACCCGCACCGACGACCGCCTTCTCTATACCGAAGAGGAGGACATTCGGGGAATCCGTAAAATTTCCGATCTGAAGAACAGATGTAAAATTGCGGCAGAACATAAGGACGCCCTTTTTGTCAGTATCCACATGAACACCTTCGGGCAGTCGAAATATTCCGGACTTCAGGTTTATTATTCTCCGGGCGCCGAAGGAAGCGATATTCTCGCGAGATGTATTCAGTCGGAGGTGTGCGCGGCGGTTCAGCCGCAGAATCACAGAAAAATCAAACGAGGAAAAGACATCTACATTCTCGAGAACACTGAGAATGTCGCCGTTCTTATCGAGTGCGGATTTCTGTCCAATCCCGAGGAATGTAAAAAACTTTCCGAAAAAGAATATCAAAAGCAGTTGAGTTTTGCCATCGTTTGTGGTATGATGAAATATGAAGAAGAAATCGCGGCGGCAGAGTCCCGCCGCTGACCCGGAAATACAGATTTGAAGGATGTTACAATGAAAGCACCGAAGATTCAGTATGTCTGCCGCGAGTGCGGCAATACCAGCATCCGCTGGCTCGGCAGATGCCCCGAGTGCCAGGCATGGGATTCCTTTGACGAGGTGGAAGTGAGAGATGAACCGAAAAAAGGACTCTCCCGTGTCACACCCGTCGCCCATGCCGAAAAATTCTCCGAGCTCACGCTTCCCACCTGCGTGCGCACCGGCACCGGAATGGAAGAGCTTGACCGTGTTCTCGGCGGCGGACTTGTCGACCGTTCGGTCGTCCTCCTCTCGGGAGAACCGGGCATCGGAAAATCCACCCTTCTTCTGCAGATCTGCTCCGAACTTTCCAAGACGCGTCGCGTCCTCTATGTTTCCGGAGAGGAATCCAAAGGACAGCTGAAGCTCCGCGCCGACCGTCTCGGAATTCACGGAGACGAAATCTATCTTCTCACAGAGACAGATACCGAGGCGATCGTCTCGGAGTGCGATACGCTGAAGCCGGATGTCATCAGTTCCGTCGGCTTCCAACTATCCTATATGGCGA
>CALAFS010000296.1 GCA_937892405.1 uncultured Clostridia bacterium | reverse complement strand
ACGCGTGCAATCAACAAAGCGTAACGGGTCGTCGAGGGCGCCGACCCCTACAAAGAAAGGGATCGTTTTCGCCGTGATTGTTCGTTTCTCTGAAAGAAGGCGTAAGGCGGGCGACCGATGGTCGCCCCTACGGTGAAGATTGGGCGAAAACGCCTCGAAAGGGCGCATACGCTCGGCAAAGCGTAACGGGTTGCCCTTGGCGTCGATCCCTACGGTGTCACCTTGCGGTGCCGCAGTGAAATTCACCTTCGGCGAGAGAAAAATTCTTAATTCTTCATTTTGAATTCTGAATTGTTTATGCTTTCTTTCGCCAACGCGTCGAGTGTTGCCCGGTTTTCGTCCGTCAGGGAAGAACGAACCGTGACGACCGTCTCGCAGAAGGTGAGGTCTTTACACCCTTCGAGCGCGGCGCGCATGACCTTTGCGGCGGTGGGTGCCCAACTGCCGTTTTCGATCAAGCCCACGGTGCGGGCACGGAATCCGCGCTCGACGAGCGCATGCAGATACGCGTGCATCGGCGGGAAGACATCGGCGTTATAGGTCACGGAGGCGAGCACGAGCTTCGGATAGCGGAACGCCGAGGCAACAGCCTCCGCCATGTCGGCACGGGAGAGATCGAAGAGGGCGACATTCTTTTCGCCTTCCTCGGCGAGCTTTTCCGCGAGATATTCCGCCGCGACTCTCGTGTGCCCGTACACCGAGGCATAGGCAATCGTGACGCCCTCTTCCTCGGGACGGTAGGACGACCAGAGGTCGTAAAGATTCAGGTATTTTCCGAGATCCTCAGTCAGCACGGGACCGTGCAGGGGGCAGATCATGGCAATGTCGAGCGCCGCCGCCTTTTTGAGCAGGGACTGCACCTGCGCACCATACTTTCCGACGATGCCGATATAATAGCGGCGCGCCTCATGCTCCCACGGCTCGTCGGCGTCGAGCGTCCCGAATTTGCCGAAGCCGTCGGCAGAGAAGAGAATCTTATCGGCACTGTCATAGGTCACCATGACCTCGGGCCAGTGTACCATCGGAGCGAAAACAAAGGTCAGCGTGTGCCTGCCGAGGGGGAGGGTGTCTCCGTCCTTGACGACGAGACGGTGTTCTCCCGCTCCCTTGCCGAAGAACGCCTCGAGCATCGCGAAGGTCTTCGCATTGCCGACGACGGTCACCTCGGGATAGCGGAGAAGAAAGGCGCCGATGTTTGCCGAATGATCCGGCTCCATGTGCTGGACGATCAGGTAGTCGGGGTGCCGTCCGTTCAGCGCCGCGTCCACCTCTGTGAGCCATTCGTCGCGGAAGGCGCCGTCTGCCGTATCCAGCACGGCGACCTTCTCGTCGACGATCACATAGGAGTTGTATGCCATGCCGTGCGGCACGGAATATTGCCCCTCAAAGAGATCAATCTTGCGGTCGTTGATGCCGATGTGAAATACATCGCTTGTAATAGGTTTCATCTTTGTTTTATCCTTTTTGTAATGATTTGTTTACAATATTACTCTTTCGGTGTCTGATAACCGGCTTTCAGTGCTTCTTCCATGGTCGACCACTGATTCTTTGCGGCGGTGATCGCGGAGGCGTATTCCGTCTCGAAGGCACCCGTCACGGTGTCGAGCCCCGTGGTGATGTGATCGCTCGCCTCATCGAGGGAGGCTGCCACGCTCGAGTCTATGGATTTGATTGTTGAAATCAGCGTGGCATAGGCACTGTCAAGCTGTTTTTTACCTTCGTCGATCGCGGCGTTTGCCATGGCATAAGCATTTGCGAGCGACTGTTCCGCTCCGTTCAGTACCTCTTCGAGGGCGTCGAGATGTGCCGTCATCGCCTCGGTCGTCTCCCCTTCGGGAAGTCCCGCGACATAGGCGCGGTAATTCAGAAATTCCACCTTCGCCCGACGGAACTCGGCGAGAGCCACCTGGTAGAGGGAATCCTCTTTGATGAGACTGTCATAACGGAGCTTTTCCAGACTGTCGCAAAGGTTGAAATAGGTCACGGACGCGCTGTCGATCATGGCGGCGGTAATGATGTTCGCCTTTTCTTTGACATACTCGAGCTTTGCCTTTTCATAGGCAAGCTCTTTTGCCTCGTAGTAGGCGTTTTTCAGCTCCTCGGAGGTGAGCTTCGCTGTCTCTTCGCGGGAGGCTTTCAGCGCCTCGAGCTTTTCCTCATAGCTCATCGCGGTGATCTTCGCCTCGTCGAGATAGGGCAGGCACTTCGCGAGCTGTTCGTCAAAGTACGCGTCGGTCAGCGCGGCGACATTCTCGAATCCCGCGGTGATCCCCTTCGTGTCAAGGTAGTCGGTGACATTCTTTTTGATCGCGTCATAGCGCTTTTCGGCATCCTCACCCGAGAACGCCACTTTGATGTTGTTTTCTCCCGCCTCGACCGAACCGGAGACGAGGAAGCCCGTATCCTTCGTAATGTCGATGAAGAGCTTGACCGCCTCTTCGTTTGTCTTGCCGACGAAGACACCGGCGTTCAATACGAGGTTGCCCTCTTCGTTCAGCGCGTTCGCACTCACGACGACGCCGTTTTCGTCAAGGACGAACTCCACCTCGGGGTTGAGCGAGAGGGTCATGACGGACGGCTCCTTTTTCGGCGTGTTTCCGCCGCAGGAGACGAGCAGCACGCAGGAGAGGGAGAAAAGCGTCAGAGCAAGAATGAGGGAAAGAATTTTTTTCATGTGTGTTCTCCTTGATTTAGTTATGGAAGAGAATAGAATCCGGACACTTGTCCGCTGTCAGTATAGCACAAAGTCCGGGCGATGTCAAGCGCCTGTGCGCGCCCGCGCGGGAGTGTGCCCTGCGAAAAAAATTATCATCTTTGCAAAAAAATATTCAAAATTTATTGACAACAGCGAAGAAAAATGCTATACTGGTATCGAAAAACCTGTCAGAGAAGGTATTCTTTTCCTGACATGACATTCGCCCCCGAAAAACCGCTTTCCAAGGCAATTTTACGGGTAAAAACAGAAAAAAAGAACCTGTCAGGAAAGGTATACTTTTCCTGACAAGGCACCGACCCGTGAAAAAAGGCTCTCAAGGTACTTTTCCGGGATATTTTTTTGATCGGGGAGAAATCCTCTCTTCCGGGCGATTTTTAACTTCGTTCATCTACACTGCGGTGCAGTTGAAAATATCATTTGTAAAAGAAAGGGAAACTTCCATGAAGAACACACGCAAAACACTGCTTGCCTTGCTCTTCTGTCTTTTGCTGGTTGCCGGCGCACTCTTCGCGCTGACCTCCTGCGGCGAATGTAAAGAACATACATTCGGCGACTGGGAGACCGTGAAAGCGGCAACCTGTACGGAAGCCGGCGAACGCCGCCACACCTGTACAAAGTGCAACGAGACAGTTTCGGAGCCGATTCAGGCACTCGGTCACGACCTCAAGAGCGAGATCACGACCGCCGCTACCTGTACGGCAGACGGCGTCAAGACCACGACCTGTAAGCGCGAGGGCTGTACATACAGCGCGACCGCGACGATCGACGCGCTCGGTCATGACTTTGAGACGACAGTCACCACGCCGGCGACCTGCACCGCAGACGGCGTGAAGACCACGACCTGTAAGCATGAGGGCTGCGATTACAGCGCAACCGAAACGATCGACGCACTCGGTCACGACTATGAGACGGTCACCACACCGGCGACCTGCACCGCAGACGGCGTGAAGACCACGACCTGTAAGCATGAAGGTTGCGATTACAGCGCAACCGAAACGATCGACGCACTCGGTCACGACTATGAGACGACCGTCACCGCGGCGGCGACCTGTACCGCAGAGGGCGTCGAAAAACTGACCTGTAAGCGCGAAGGCTGCGGGTATTCCACCTCGAGAACCGTAGCGAAGATTGCGCACACGCCCGACCGTGAAGAGGCGACCTGCTTTGCGGCAAAGGTCTGCACCTCCTGCCACACCGTGCTGGAGGCGAAGAAGGCACACACGCTGACCACGACGACCGTGGACCCGACCTGCACCGCGGGCGGTTACACGAAGGTTTCTTGCTCGAACGAGGGGTGCGATTACGAGAACATCACCGCCACGACCACCGCTCTGCCGCACACCCCCGACCGCGACGAGCCGACCTGCGTTTTGGATCAGACCTGCACGACCTGCCATCAGGTCCTCGCGCAGAAGACCGGCAGACATAGCTACGATGTTCTGCTCGAGTCCCACGACGCGGATTGCGAGAACGACGGCTACGCGATCAAAAAGTGCGCGACCTGCGACGCGACGATGAAGAATATCATCGAGCCGGCGCGTCATCACGATGTCGCTGCGTGGACGGAGGACGAGAGCGCCCGTGTCCTTAAGGACGCGACGGACTGCACCTACACGCTGACCTATAAGGGCTATTGCTCGCGTTGCGAAAGTGATGTAACGAGAACGGAAGATAAGGTAATCCACGAGTTCGAGTCCCGCATCACAACGCCCGCGACCTGCGTGGCAAACGGCGTCAAGACGCTGACCTGCACGAAGTGCGAAGCCGCCGGCGGTACCGTAACTTACACCGACACGAACGCGCATAAATGGATCGAAGCACAGGACGGCGACTATCTCGTCTCCACTTGCGCACATAATTGCGGCAACACAAAGAAGCTTTACAACGCGTCGGAGAAGACCACAGCGACCGTTCCTTCCGAAGTTCTGGCAGAGACCGGCTCGGTCAAACTGAAGGACGCGGAGCTTGCACTCGATGACAATGTAAAGAACCTTCTCGGCGAGAATACCGAGCTGACTGCCGAGACGCTTGACGACGATCTGAAGAACGAAGCACTGAAGAATGTCTCCGACGATCTGAAGGAAAAGATCGGCGACAGCCCGATCTACAACTTCGGTCTCGTCTCGGGCGGCACGCAGATCGGCGACTTTAACGGCGGTAAGATCACCGTCACGATCCCCTACGAGCTTGCCGAAGGGGAAGATCCCGAGTCGATCGCGATCTTCTATGTCGACGAGAACGGCGAGATCAAGTCCTATCCCGCGACTTACTCGAACGGGTATGCCACCTTCGAGGCACCGCACTTCTCTTATTACACCGTCGCGAGACTGACACCCGCAGAGCGCTGCGCAATTTACGATCATACTTATATTGAAGAAGACATTCGTGTGACCTGCACGACCGACGGCTGCCATCTGAAGGTCTGCCGCCGTTGCGGACGCATCGAGCGCACCGACATTGTCAAAGCACCGGGTCACTGGCTCAACGAGGGTGAGATTACCACCGATCCGACCTGCCTTGTCAACGGTGTCAAGACCGTCTCCTGCACGCGGGAGAATTGCGGTTATCATTTCGAGATCGCGCTCCCCGCACTCGGACATTCCTTCGTTTTGGATCAGGCGACCTCGACTGCCGCGACCTGTACGAAGACCGGTACCGCGCACTATGTCTGCGAGCACGACGGCTGTGATGCGGAATACACGCTGACCCTCCCGATGACGGCACACGCCATCGAGACGAGAACGGTGCCCGTCACCTGTACGACCGACGGCTATACGCAGAACACCTGCTCCGTCTGCGGATTCTCCTACCGCACCGGTGAGCGCGCGGCGCTCGGACACAGCATGGTGGAGACTGTCGTCCCTGCCTCCTGTACCGAGGACGGCTATACGCTCCATGCCTGCCGCTCCTGCGATTACAGCTTTAAGACCGACACGACCGCGAAGCATCATACCTTCGACATCGACGAACCCACCTGCGGACAGGGTCAGACCTGCGTCCTCTGCGGCGCGAAGGGACTCCCCGCGACGGGTAAGCACACCATGGCTGACGGCGTCTGCTCCGTCTGTGGGCAGGGTTGCACCCATGATTACGATACCGTCACGAAGGCACCGACCTGCACCGACGGCGGTTATGACGAGAAGACCTGTAATATCTGCGGCAAGGTTGTCCGCGAGAACTACACAAGCAAGCTCGGGCACGACTATAAGAACGGCGCCTGCACCCGCTGCGGCGACAAGCTCGATCTCTCGAACCTCTATTATCAGATCAACCGTTCGCTCCTGACGACGAGATACACCTTCCTTGCGAAGAATGTGAAGATCGTTATCTACGATGCCGACCTTCTGAAGCAAATCATCGGCGGCGGTGTATCCGGTCCTGTGACCCCCGCTCCCGACACGGATATGTCTGCTCTCCTGCTTGCGGAGGACGACGAGGTTCCGAATCCCGACATCGCGATTGTCATCTCGGGTGAATTCTACTTTGGCTTTGACGAAAACGGCGAAGTCTTCGGCTATCTTGCCGGTGACATTTCCGGTACTGTGGAAGGCATCGAGGGCGCAGGCAATGCCGTTGTGATCCTCAAGGAAAACAAGGTCTATGTCTCGGCGAAGACCACGAAGCCTATGCAGTCGACGATGACCGCCGTGGCGGATCTGAAGAAAGCCGCGGACATGGAAGGTATGCCTTCTTCTGTCGCGATGGCGAACAAGGCACCCGCTTATATTCTCGAGCTTGTGAAATGGTACGAAGAAGATGTTCTTCCCATTCTCCTCTCCGCGATGGATAAGAATGCGGACGACATCGCCGCCTCGACCGAGCTCTTCCTCGGCACCTTCTTCAAGATGGAGGACAGAGAAGAGGGCGGTTACACCTTCACCTTCGATTTTGATAAACTCCACGCACTGAACGATGTTCTCGCGGAGAAGAAGATCAATGAAGTCATCGACCTCTACTTCGGTGAGGGCAGCTATGCCACGCTGGAAATTGCTATTCCGGCACTCTTCGACCTTACCTTCGGCGATCTCTTCGATGTGATGGAAGAGCGCGGACTTTCGGTGAACGATCTTGTCGATCTCGTCAATGCGCTTCTTGCCCGTCTGAAGATCCGTGTCTCGGATACGGTGACGATCACCTCGCTTGATCAGTTCTTCTCCATGATGATGGGTGAGGAGATTGCGGTCAAGGAACTGCTCGCCTCCGACGAGGTCCGCGCGATGAACATCTCCGACTTTGTGATCGGCATGATCTCCCAGAACACCGAGATGCAAATCACGAAAGATACCCTTCTCGGTATCATCGCCGATACCCTGACAAACCTGAGAAATCATACCGTTTACACATTCATTGCCTCTCTCGTAGCTCTGCCCGAGGGTGACGAACAGCCGAGCGACGAGGAACTTGCCGAGATCATCGCAGGGACGGCACAGGAGCTGAAAGACAAGGTCGACCTTATCATTGAGGCGGCACGCGGCTACTTCTCCTATTCCTTCACTGTGAGTGCCGACGGCACTGTCGACGGCTTCGTGCTGAATCTGAACATCAACATTCCGAACATCGGCGCCCTTACCGGTGAGATCAGCGCGGTCAAGGACTATCAGAGCGACATCGACATTGATAAGATTCTGGAAGATTCCGACCCGCTCGAGCTGAATCCCCATTCCGCCGACGGAGAAGAAGATCTGATCTTCCTCTTCGACGAGGACGGAAAACTGATCGGCGTGCTGTCGAAGACCTACAACATCACCGACATTGATGAAAGCGCGATCAAGGACGACAACTTCGCAAATGTCGGCTTTGATGACAACGGCAACATGGTGATGCCCGACACCGTCAAGATCCGTTATCACGCGGTCGTGGGTGAGTACACCTACCGTATGGAAGACCTTGTGGCGGCGACCTATCAGACGGACTGCGGCGCATGGCTGGCAGTCGACTGGAACTTTGTAAAATACGCGGAGCGTGACGCATGGGAAGCGGATTTTGTCGCGACCTTCGAGATGAGCGACATCGCAGCTCTTCTCGGCTGCCCGGTCGATACGCTGCAGCCCGATGTCCTGATGACCAACGCATGGCACATTATTTCCTCCGAGCTTGACCGCACGGTGGAAACAGGCGAGCGTGAGACTGTCGAAAACGAGAAAGAAATCCGCTCGAGCGACAATATCTCCTTCTGCTACAACACCGAGAATCACACGGTGAAAAATGTTTACACCATGCACGAGACCGAGAAGTCCTATGCCTTCCTGACCGAAGAAGAGAACTGCGAAGCGGGCGTGAAGGTGTCCTACATCTGCAAGATTTGCCATCAGATCACCAGCTCTTATGTTACCACATCGCATACGACCGTGATGGAAGAGCGCGTTACCATGGAGGAGCTCGGCGTCGCGTCCTGCGACATTTACAGCATTGCTTACAGCTCCTGCCTCTGCGGTGAGCATACCGACTTCACTGTGAATGGAAGCTGGCATGGAACAGAAGAATCGAACACCGAGATCGAAGGCGGCACCCGCGTGGTGACTCTGCTCCGTTGCTATAACGAAGATTGCACCTTCCGAATCCGCAAGACCACGGATACCGTTGCCGACGGCTGTGATGTCACGAGAACGGAAACCTATGAGCTGGTCGTGAACGGCGAAACACAGAAGACCTATGTCGTAACGAGACGCTATCAGGATCACCTCAATCTGACGAAGACCTGCGAGCTGGCTCCCGGTTCCGAGACTTGTGATGACGGCGTTATTGTCCGCTATGAGTGCACTTCCTGTGGGTATGTGGAAGAAGATAAAATCTACGGTCACGAGACGACCGAGAAGGAATTCTATGATTTTGCCGATTACGGTTCGGTCTGTGATGGTACACTGACAATCTTGGAATGTGCCTGCGGCGAGCAGAGAATCTCGAGTTTTAAAACGAAGTACGACCTTAAATACGGAGAGTATATAGGTGATCTTGTGACCGGGAATTGTGTTAAGGCTTATACCGAAGTCTGCTCGGCGACTGATTGCGGCTTTACGATCCTGTATATGACCATCAGAACCAAGGATGAAGAAAACTGCACGGCAACTGACTGGTATTATGCGTGCCTCGGTTATGATAGAGCAACGGGCGATTTCGGAGTAAAAGTTCTTCTCTCTAAGGATACTTACGAGAGCCATACGATAGAATACGACAATCAGAACGATTCCACCGCGCTGACCAAAACAACGATCGGAACTTGCAAGTATTGCAATTACCGCACGGAATGGAAGGAATGTTTCAGAACTGCGGAAGCGTTTGAAAACGGCAATTCGTATCGCACCGAATCCACCGAGTATCGCACGGACGGCGTAGTTTATTATTTCGTGCGGGAATGGTTCGAACTTGACGAAAGTGATCCTCGCGTTGAGATCCTGCGGAGTTATTCGCCGGGATACAAGGTCGAGCGTAACGAATGGCGTTATCCTGACGGTAGCGTCCATCTCAGCGAAACACGCGTTGATTTGGATCTTGACAACTGCCTGTTTTGTATCACGGAAATTCGTGATGGCGAAACCAACAGCAAAGGCTGGATGTCTTTCCACGATGCGTATCTTTACAACATGAACGAAGCGTTCTACGAGATCGAGACGGTGAGCGCGATGGGCAGTTGCACGACGCCCGGCACCTTCCGGATCTCCTGCCGCTTCTGCCATACGGCGGTCAATCCTTTTGAAAGAATGAACGGAGACAACAGCTGGTTCAATGTTATCTATGATTATCCTTATCAGGGCGAAGGCACCGACCGTTTCTACCCCGTTTACAGCATGTATTTCAACGGGGAAGGCATCAACTACGACTCTCACGGATATGTGTATGTCAATCCGGCATCCTATAACGAGGAAGACGGCACCTTCCTTGTTGCCTCCGGACACAATTATTGGTGGAATGATGATGAAGGCATCTATGTCTGCGATCGCTGCGGACTGAAGAACAAGACCGGTGTCGATGCCGTTGCTACCCTTCGTGATGCGACGACCGATGAGGATAAGGAAAACGGCAAGCTCGTTGCCGAGTTCTTCTACCTCACAGGCGCGAGACTGATGCCGCACATTTCTCTTGTCGTCATTACGACCGACGCGGTGACCGGGGAGAAAGTCGAGAAGATCATCTACTTCGATACTGATGAAGGATGGTTTACCAAGACATTCGACGAGGAGAATTATATCAGCTCCGACGGCACGACATTCACGATTGACTTCGCGGGTGTCATGGAATTCGTGAATGAAA
>CALAFS010000295.1 GCA_937892405.1 uncultured Clostridia bacterium | reverse complement strand
CATCCACGGCAATGCGGATCATTGTTTTTCCTCCAGGCGCTTCACATAGGCGCGACGGCGTTTATGCTGTACGCAGTGGAAGCGTTTCCACATATTCTGAATGGCATAATTGTCTTCGAGGCAGAGGTTGGTCTCGGCATATTCGATCCCTCCCTCGCGGAGCATGCGCATAAGCTCTACCGTCATGATGGCATTGACGCCGCAGTTGAGGTAGGCGGGATCGACCGCGATCAGACCGAGGTCGAGGATCTTCGGATGGCGAACCGCGCGAAGCACGCGGACAAGCGCCGCAGGCGTCAGACGACCGCCCGACTTCTGCAGTGCCTTTGCAAGCGAGGGGAAGCAGATACCGAGGCAGACAACCTCGTCCTTTTCGTTCAGAATGATCGCGACATCCTTCATATCGATAATCAGCATGAAGTTGTCGATCATCATCTTCTTCATCCCGTCTGTGAAGGGCACGGTGCCGTAAAGCCCGTCGTAGCCGACATCGAGCAGGTGGAAGAAGCCCTCGGCGTAGCGGTGAATGAACTCTCTCGTGTTCTTCGCCTCGCCGAAGCGGAGGTGATAACGCTTCATCACAAAGTCGGAGACCTTCTTCATCTCCTCCTCTTGTTCGGGGTCGGCGCCGTACACCTTGCGCTCGAGCCAGTCGACCTCTTTTCCGTAGCCGCAGGACTCGATCAGGGCGCCGTAGTAGTCGTAGTTGTACTGCTCTTCAAAGGTGGAGAGCTCGTCAAAGCCCTCGATCAGAAGTCCCTCGCGCTCGAGATCCGAGAATCCGAGCGGGCCGCAGACGGTGTCCATGCCCCGCTCTCTTGCGAACGCCTCGACGGCGTCGAAGAGGGCGCGCGCGACCTCTTTATCGTCGATCGCGTCAAAGCGGGTGAAGCGCACGCGCTTTTCTCCCGTCTTCGCGTTCGATGCCTTTTGCAGAATGGCGCTGATGCGTCCGACCGTCTTCCCCTCCCGCAGAGCGAGCCAGTACCCCGTCTCGCAGGTGTCGTGATAGACATAGTCGGCGCGGAAAATCTTCTTTTCGTCCATATAGAGCGGCGGCGCAAAATACGGGCAGTCGCGATAGAGGCGAAGGGGGAAGTTCAGAAATTCTTTCTGCTGTTTTTTGGTGATAACCGGCACAATTTCTACCATTATGTAAACAACTCTTTTCTTTATCTGTGTTTTGAGTGGAAGGCGACGCCGACGCCGTTCGGACCGCAGTGAGCACCCGCCGTGGGGTTTGTGCAGACGGTTTCGATCCTCAGATCGCCGAAGCGGTCGCGGATCATCTTCTCAAGCTCGGCGGCAAGTTCGGGAGCGTCGGTGTGACCGATGATGACTCTGTGCGAGGAGATGTCGTCCCCCATCTCCTCCATGAAGGAGACAAGACGAGTGAGGGCATGCTCTCTTCCCCGCTCTTTCGAATGGCTGACCATCTTCCCTTCCGCGTTCATATAGATGATCGGACGGATACCGAGGAGGGTGCCCATCGTGGCGGAGATGCCGCTCACTCTTCCGCTGCGACGGAAAAATTTCAGATCGTCGGCGAAGAAATACTGAGAGAAGCAGTCGATCTCACGGTCTGCCCACGCCATGATCTCCTCGACGGGCTTCCCGGCGAGGAACATGTCGCCGATCTCCCGTGCGACAAGGTAGGCGACAATGGTGATTCCCTTCGTGTCGACGCCGTAGAACTTCCGGTCGGGGAATTCCTTCAACAGGTCGGCGAGCGCCTCGCGCATCGCGTCGAAGGTGCCCGACATGGCGGCGGAAAAGTGAACATAGAGAATGTCGTTCCCCTTTTCAAACTCGGGGCGGAAATATTCTTTATACCGCTCGGCGGAAAGCCCGCTCGTCGTCGGAATCGTGCCGGCGCGCAGTTTTGCATAATAGCTCTTCATATCGAAGTCGTCGCCGTCCTCATAAGGAAAAACAAGCTCGCCGTCGATGGTAAAGGGCATGCTGATGAGGTGATAGCCGTATTCTCTCGCGAGCTTCGGGGTAAAGTCGTTGTCGGTATCGGTGAATAATGTAAGCATTTCTTTGCAAAATCCTTTCTTTTTATTCCAGAACCATCATATAATCATAGACAGGCTGACCGCCGTCGATCATAATAAACTCGGTTTTCGGATAAGTCAACTCCAGCGTACGGCAAAGCTGCTGTGCCTCCCCGTCCTCCGCGTCGGCACCGACGAGAAGAAGCACCGCACCGCATTCGTCCATCGGAAGGGTCGCGGCGAGGGCGATTGCCGCCTCGTTTCTTGTCCCCCTGTCGGCACGGATCTCATCGCCGACGAAACCGATATAGTCTCCCTGCCGCACGCGGATCTCTCCGGCGTCGGCGTCCCGGCTCGCGCGGGAGACGCACCCCGTGATGACGGTGGCGATCGTCTCTTCGGCGGCGGCGACGATCTCTTCGGCTTCCGCCTCCGGATCCATCATGGAAAGGGCGATATATCCCTCTCCGACGGTACGCGTCGGAAGGACGATGACCTCGGCACCCTCATACAGCTCTGCCGCCTGCTTCGCCGTCAGAATGACATTCCCGTTGTTCGGGAAGACGAAGATCCGCTCGGCATTCACCCGCCCGAACGCGGAAAGGAAGTCCGCCGTCGAGGGATTCATGCTCTGTCCGCCGTCGACGACGGCGTCGGTACCGAGGGAAAGGAAAGTCTCGCGCAGCCCGTCGCCTGCGGCGACGGCGACCGTGCCGGTCTTTTTGCGTCTTTTCTTTGCGACATTTTTCGCGACCGTCGCCTGCGCATTATCTCCGCGGCGGGCGGCGTCGTGGTGCTGGAGGGTCATATTTTCGATTTTCAGGGTGAGAAATTCACCGTATCTCTGACAGAAAGAGAGTACCTCGCCCGGGCACTTTGTGTGAACATGCACCTTGACGATACTTCCCTCTCGGAAGGCGACGATGCTGTCTCCGCCGAGAGCCTCCAGCGCCTTTGTCAGCTCTTCGGTATCGAAGGTGTCGATCACGGTCTTCGCGTTCTGAAGACGGAGAAGAAACTCGGTGCAGTAGCCGTATTCCAGCGTGCTGTCGGGACCGAACAGGGAGAGGTCGGGCGCGTTTCCGTTCCCCTTGGCGGGGGTGTCGGCGCTCTCCTTTTCGTCGATCTTTCCGAGTAGGGCGTCTCTCATGCCCTCGAAGATATAAAGAAGTCCCGCGCCGCCGCTGTCGACGACGCCCGCCTCCGAGAGGACGGGGAGAAGCTCGGGCGTGCGCTCGAGCGAGCGCTCCATCTCCGAGAGGAGATCGTCAAAGTAGGCGTTGATGTCTCCGCCGTGTTCCCCGGCGCGCGCGTTCGCATAAGTGACCGCGTCGCGGAAGACGGTAAGGATCGTCCCCTCGACGGGGACGGAGACTGCGCCGTACGCCTCTCCGACACCCGCGCTCATACCGCGCATCAGGTCTGCGCACCCCGCGCTCTCGAGCGCGGAAAGTTCCTTTGTGATTCCCGAAAAGATTCTTGAGAGAATGACGCCGGAGTTCCCTCTCGCGCCGAGAAGCATGCCGCGCGCCGCGGCACCCGCCTTCTCCGCGAGGCGCTCTCCCGCGCTCTTCGCCGCTTCGGCTCCCGAGCCGAAAGTCATGAGCATATTATCCCCCGTGTCGCCGTCCGGAATGGGAAAAACATTCAGGTCGTTGACATCGGTTCTGTGGACGGCGAGCTTGCTCGCGCCGCCGCGTAACATCTCGGCAAATTCTCTGCCGCCGATGGTCGTTGTCTGCATAAAGCCTCCGAAAGTTCAGTTTGCCGCTTCGGGCTGTTTCATCTCCACAATGTCAAAAAGGTTGCAATGGAGCACCTCACAGATCTTCACCAGAGTCAGAAGGTGTACCGGAAGGTTCTTCCCGAGCTTCGCGATCACGGCAGAGCTTAAATGCGTTTTTTCCTGCAAATCCTTTTTCTTCATCTTCCGCTCGACGAGGAGCTTCCAGAGCTTTTCGTACGAGATCAGCCCGACAGTGTCCGACAGTGTTTCCACGGTTTTCCCTTCCTTTCTGTGAACATTCCATGACAAGTATATCACAAAATATGACGCAAGTCAACAAAAACTTTACAAAGCAAAAGATCGCGCGCGCAAAGTCTTTGATTTTTACTTCTCCCCTTGACTTTTCCGGGAGACGGAAGTATAATGATGACGCGAAAATCCGAAGAAAGGATCGGAGAGCTTCTCCGGTATTTTTATGAAAAGCGAAAATGCGGCGATGGACTTCGGCAGCGGGAGCATCGGCAAAATTCTTCTGAAAATCGCGCCTCCCGTTATGTTCGCCCAACTGATTCAGGCGCTTTATAATATTGTGGACAGCTTCTTTGTCGGCATGTATTCCGACGACGCATTGACCGCCCTGTCGGTCGTCTATCCTCTCCAGCTCGTCATTATCGCCCTCGCGGTGGGGACGGGCGTGGGAGTCAACACCTACATGGCGCGTGCCTATGCCCATAAGGACAGGGAGGACGCGGAGCGCGCCGCGGGGACGGGACTCTTCCTCGCCGTGCTCTCATGGGGAATCTATGCACTGATCTCCCTCTCCGTCATGCGCCCTTATGTGATGACAAGCTCCACCGTCCCCGAGGCGATCGAATATGCGGTCACCTACGGCAATATTGTCTCGGCGGGGAGCCTCGGCGTTTTCCTCGAGGGAAATTTCTCGAAGGTGCACCAGTCGCGCGGGAACATGCGCCGCCCGATGGTGGCGCAGATCGCGGGCGCACTGACAAACATCGTGCTTGACCCGATCCTGATCTTCGGCTTTCTCTTTTTCCCCGCGATGGGGGTGGCAGGTGCCGCCGTCGCCACCGTCATCGGACAGGCGGTCAGTGCGATCATCGTCGCGCCGGGTGCCGCGCACCGTCCGCCCGCGCCGAAGCGCCTGCCCCGCTATATCCGACAGGTCTATTTTTACGGCTATTCCTCCATTCTGATGCAGCTCCTCTACACCGTGTACATTGTCGCGCTGAACATCATTCTTGCGGGATTTTCGGACGCGGCGGTAACGGTGCTCGGACTGTATTACAAACTGCAGAGCTTCTTCTTTATTCCGCTCTTCGGTCTTCAGACCTGCGTGGTGCCTGTCCTCAGCTTCAACTACGAGGCGGGCAAACGCGAACGCTGTCGGGAGACCATGCGGCTTTCCTTCTTCATCTCCCTTGTCTTCATGCTGGCAGGGGTCATCTGCTTCGTCTTCTTCCCCGACGCGATGATCGGCATTTTCTCGCAGAGCAGCGAGGTGCACGCCATCGGACGCATCGCCTTTCCCATCATCGGCGCTGGATTTTTCAGCGCGGTGTTCGCCCTTTTCACGCCGACCTTCTTTCAGGCGATCGGCAAGGGCGGAAAAAGCGCCTTTCTCTCCCTTTTGCGTCAGGTCTTCTGCCTGATTCCTCTTTTTTACGCCTTCTCCCTTCTCGGTCTTAACGCCTCGTGGATCGCGTTTCCGCTCTCCGAGACCATCTCGGGGATTGTCGGACTTCTCCTTTACTTTGTGGAGATCCGACGGTGGAAAAAGGAAGAGATCGTTTTGTGAAACAAAAAAAAGCAACCGTTCCGTTTTTTCGCGGAGCGGTTGCTTTTCTCACTTATTTTGTAAATAATTATTTACTGAATTTCGGTTTGTCGTTCTTGAAATACTGATAGAGGTAGCAGGGGATCATACCGTTATAGAGCTTTCTGACCTTATCGGCACGCTTTCCGTAGAGGCGCTCGAAGCCTTCGTACGAGGTGATGACATACACCTGCCATGGCGCGAGTGAGCGGAAGTGCGCCCCCATCTCGCGATAGAGTCCTTCGACCTCCCGCGGAGTCATGAGACGCTCGCCGTACGGCGGATTCGTGACGATCGTGCCCCGTCTGCCGGGGGCGGAAATCTTACGGCAATCCATGCGGAAGGCGCGGATCGCATGGTTGACCCCCGCGCGCTTCGCGCTCTTGATGGTGAGCTCCACCGCCTCGGGGTCGATATCCGAGGCGTAGACCTCGAAGGGAGAGCGGGTCTCGCCTTCCTCCGCCTCTTCCCTTGCCCGACGGAAGGTTTCCTCGCCGATGAAGGGAAACGCCTCCGCGGCGAAGGCGCGCCGTTTCCCGGGGGCGATATGATTCATCTGCATCGCCGCCTCGACGGCGATGGTGCCGCTGCCGCACATCGGATCCCAGAAGAGAACCTCCTCGCGGGGGCGGGAGATCGCCGCGATGGCGGCGGCGAGCGTCTCGCGGATCGGCGCGGCGTTCGACTCGGGGCGGTAGCCTCTCTTATGCAGAGGGACGCCCGAGGTGTCGATCATCAGGGTCGCCTCGTCACCGAGGAGGAAAAACTCGACCTGATACTTCACGCCCGTCTCGGGAAAGAGGGTCATGCCGTACACATGCCCGAGAGAAGTGACGATCGCCTTTTTCACAATGGACTGACAGTCGGGAATGGAGGTCAGGCGGGATTTGATCGAATGACCCTTGACGGGGAAAGCATCGTTTTTTCCGATGAAGGCGTCCCACGGAAGGGCGCGCGTGCCTTCAAACAGTTCATCGAAGGTCCCGGCGTGAAAGGAGCCGACGCGGATATAGATTCTCTCGGCATAGCGGAGAAAGACATTCGCCAGGGCGACGCCCTCTTCGTCTGCGGCAAAGGTGACGCGTCCGTCGATCGTGGAAATGCGCTCATAGCCGAGCGCCTCGATTTCTTCTCCGAGCAGATGTTCCAGCCCGAAGAGGCAGGTGGCAACCAATTGTAATTTCATACGGATTCCTTATCGGGAGTTTCGCCCTCCGACGCACTCTTTGTCGGAAGGTAGTTTTCAAATATCACGGTATCAAAGCCGTGGGCGCGGGCAAAGCGCTCTTCCTCCTCACTCTTCACGGTATAGGCGAAGAGGGGGCGGGGATAGAAGGCGCGGAGCAGACGGAAGGGGAAAAAGCGCGTCTCGTCAAAGCGGTAGGCGATAAAATCGGGACGGGCGCGGAAATTCAGAAGGAACAGCTCGAGGAGGACGAACATCGGCTTTCTGAACTGCTTTTCTCTCGTGAAGCGGTCGGAGAGCTGTCCGCGATACACCTCGGGTAACAGGCGGCGGATCCTCGCGAGGGAGAGGGGGTTGAAGGACTCGATGACAAAGGGACCCCGGTAGGAAGAGAGCATCTCTGCGGTCTTCTCGCTGACCGCGCTGTCCCCCGCGTTCTCTTTGATCTCCACAAGAAGGGGGACGCGTCCCCCGACAAGCTCGAGGACGGCGCGGAAGGTGGGGATCCCCTCCCCCGTGCCGGAGAGGGACATCGCGGCAAGCTCTTCCGTCGTGAAGTCCTTCACCAGTCCCGACACGCCCGCGACCCGATCGAGGGTGTCGTCATGGAAGACGACGAGCTCGCCGTCCTTCGACAGTCTGACATCGAGCTCGATCCCGTAGCCGTGCTCAACAGCACGGGCGAAGGCGGAGAGGGAGTTTTCCGCGTGCGTCGCATCATGCAGTCCGCGGTGGGCGAAGAGGACATGAGAGAACGCATCGACGCCCCTGCGGCGTCTGCCGGGAAAGAGGAGAATCGGCATCGCGATAAGGATCAGAAGCAAAAGAGAGAGAAGGACAATGAGAATGATGAGTAAAGCTTTCATTTTTGTTTTTCGGATCTCCGTTAATCTTCGATATCGAAGCTCTCAAGAGCGGATTTTTTCTCCGGTCTTGAGTCTCCGTGTCTGGTAAGCAGCATGGTGACAAACGAGCAGGCGACGAAGAAGGCGGCATAGGGGAAGAAAATCCACCAGCCGACAAGATCGACGAGGAAGCCCGAGAGTATCGGGGTGACGATCTGCGCCGCCATCGAGGCGGTGTAGTAGTAACCCGTGTACTTTCCGACATCGCCGTGCGAGGCGAGCTCCACGACCATCGGGAAGGAGTTGACATTGATGGTTGCCCAGCCGATCCCGGCGAGGGCGAAGAGAATATACATCAGGAAGGCGGGGGTGTCGGTCGTGATGAAGGAAGCGGCAAGAAACGCCGCCGCGAGAAGCGCGACACCCGTGAGGATCGTGCGCTTGCGCCCCACCTTCGACGCGATAAGTCCGACGGGAATGAAGGCGACGATCGCCGCCGCCTGCGCCGTCAGGAGGGCAACCTGATAGGGCAGTCCGTCAAGGACATAGGAAGTATAGACCGTAAATTTCGAGGTGACGGCGTTGTAGCCGATGTACCAGAGGGCGACCGATGCGAGAATCAGTCCGAGCGATGCCTTTTCCCCCTTGGAGAGGGCATGCTTTTCGGTCGTGGTCTTCTCGTCCGGCGTTGCCGCGCTCCGATCCGCGGCTTCCGCCTCGGCGGACCACGCCTTCTCTTTTACGGTGAGGAGGAAGACGAGAAGAGCGAGAGCCATCACGACGGCGACGGCACAGAGATAAGCGGTGAAGTCGGTCTTCCCTTCTTCATTTGTGTGAAAGACGATACCGAGCCCGAGGACGATCATGCCGCCCGCGGTGCCCATGAGGTTGATGACGGCGTTCGCCTTCGAGCGCAGAGGCTTCGGCGTGACATCGGGCATGAGTGCCACGGCGGGAGAACGGAAGGTCGCCATCGAAAGGAGCGTAACGAGAAGCAGTATGATAAAAAGCCACAGCTCCCCGATGATGCCGAGAATCGAGAACATGACCGCCGCCGCGACCGTGCCGCAGACGATATAAGGCGTGCGTCTGCCGAAGCGGGTGGAGGTGCGGTCGGAGAGGGAGCCGAACAGGGGCAGGAGAACCACCGCGAGAATGTTGTCGAGCGACATGATGAAGCCGGACACCGCCTCTTCATTGATGCCGTACTTCCCTTTTAAGAGCAAAGGGACAATGGTGTCGTACGCCTGCCAGAATGCCGAGATCAGGAAAAAGGCGAAACCGACAAGGATCGTGCGCTTGTAGTTGAGTTTCATGGGATTTTCCTTTCCGTATTTCAGAAATTCGGGTACCGGGAATATTTTAACATATTTTTCCCGCTTTGTCAATTTTTCTTTTTGCAAGAGGTGTGTAAAGAAAAGGAAAAATAACGCGTTTTTCTTCCCGCGACAAAAAACAAAAAAAGCGCCGGAGGAAAAGCAGACGGTCGGCGGGAGAATTTACGCGGGTGCGGTTGACTTTTTTTCCTTCTCATTGTATAATGATACTGTCCGATTTTCGGAAAGGAGGCGCGGAAAATGAAAGAGAGTTCACCGCACGAGCCGTGCGTTGTCGCCCTCGGCAACTTTGACGGGGTGCACGCAGGGCATGCCGCCCTGATCGGCGAAGGAAAGAGACGAGCCGAAGAAGCGGGGCTTTCGCTTCTCGCCCTGACCTTTCTCCCCGAGAGCCTGCCGCATCCCCCCGCCCTTCTGACAGGGAAGGAAGAACGCGAGACACTTCTTCGCGCAGCGGGCGCCGACGAGGTAGTCTTCTTACCCTTCGGCGAGGTGTGCACGATGTCGCCCGAGGTTTTCGTCCGCGAGGTGCTGATTGCCCGCTATGACGCGAAGATCGCAGTCTCGGGCTTCAATTACCGTTTCGGCTACCGCGCCGCGGGAGATACCGATACGCTTTGCCGCCTCATGCGGGAGGCGGGACGGGACGCCGTCGTGACGGACGCCGTCCTTTACCGCGGAGAGCCCGTGAGTTCCTCGCGGATCCGTGAGGCGCTCGCCGACGGCGATGTCGATGGTGCCGCGGCGATGCTCCGCCGCCCCGTCAGCTGGTCGCTCCCTGTCCTGCACGGGAAGGCACTCGGGCGTACCCTCGGCTTTCCGACGATCAATCAGGTGCCCCCCGCAGGACATGCGATCCCGCGCCACGGCGTCTGGCGCGCGGAGGTGGAGATCGACGGAAAGATCTTCCCCGCCCTTACCAACATCGGTGTCCGACCGACCGTCGATCACGACGGGCGCATCGACTATGAGACATGGATCAAGGGGTATCGCGGAGATCTCTACGGCAGAGTGCTCACAGTGACGCTGAAGGGATTTCTTCGTGACGAGCGCCGCTTCTCTTCGGAAGAAGAACTGAAAAAGCAAATAGAAGTTGACAAAAACACGATATAAGCAAAAGGAGAAGCCGATGGAAGGCGAATGGACGAAAATCACCGCACGGGGTGCGGTGGAGGATCTCGAAGAAATTTCCGCCGTGATGAGCATGGCGGACAACGGACTTCTGATCGAGGATTACAGCGACTTTTCGCTGAACGGAATGTACGGGGAGCTGGTCGACGACACGATTCTGCATGCCGACCGCACAAAGGTCGCAGTCTCGGTGTTCATTCCGCCCGAGAGGCACCCTGCCGAGGTGCTCGGATTTCTCCGTGAGCGCTTTTCCGCCACGGGACTTGCCGTCTCGGTGGAATGTGAAAATGTCAAGGAAGACGACTGGGCGGAAAACTGGAAGAAGTACTATCACCCGATCCCCCTCGGGCGCATTACCGTCGTGCCCGCGTGGGAAGAGTATGAGGCAAAGAAAGACGAGGTCGTGATCCGCATGGATCCCGGCATGGCATTCGGCACCGGCACGCACGAGACGACGCGTCTTGTCATGCGTCTGATGCAAAACGAACCGCTCGAAGGCACGCGCGTGCTGGACATCGGCACCGGCTCGGGGATTCTCGCCATTGCCGCCTCCAAGCTCGGAGCGAAGGAAGTCTATGCCTACGACATCGACCCGCTCGCCGTCAAGGTGGCAAAAGAAAACGCGGAGGCGGACGGCTGTCACAACATCGTGACCGGTGTCTCCGATCTTCTCCGCGATGTCGACCGTGCGGCGCCCTACGATTTCTGCACCGCGAATATCGTGGCGGATATCATCCTGCGTATGCTCCCCGATCTTCCCGCCATCATGAAACCCGGCGCCCCCGTGATTCTCTCGGGCATCATCGCCCCGCGTAAGGACGATGTAAAAACCGCCGCTCTCGCGCTCGGCTATACCTTCGTCGGAGAGCTTTCGGAAAACGACTGGATTTCCCTCTTCCTCCGCTGCCCTAAAAAATAATCCCACCAAAAACAGCAAATAGCAATTATGCAAACCGATGTTTGCATAATTGCGCACCTTGCTATGAGATTTATGCACCAAAGAGAAAAATTCTGAATTCATAATTCTTAATTCTTAATTCGCTAAATTCATAATTCTGAATTCTTAATTCATAATTCTTAATTCGCTAATGAAGGGAGTTCCTATGCCCCGTTTTTTCGTTCCCTCTTCGCAGTTTGACGCGGAGGGTGGCGTCCGGATCCTCGGAGAGGACGCCTATCATATTGCGCGCGCCCTGCGCATGGCGGTCGGTGACACGCTGACCGTCGCGGATATGCACGGCGGCGAACATCTCTGCCGTCTCGTGTCGATCCGCGACACGGAATGTGTCCTCGAGATTCTCGAGAGCCGCGCGGGAGAGAGTGAGCCCCCCTTCCCGATCACGCTCTACATGGCATACCCGAAGGGCGACAAGCTGGAGACCGTCATTCAGAAGGCGGTGGAGCTCGGCGCCGCGCGGATCGTGCCCTTCTTCTCTTCCCGCTGTATCAAGCGTCCGAAGGCGGACGGCGCCGATAAGCTCCGCGAGCGGCTCTGCCGCATCGCCAAAGAGGCGGCGAAGCAATGCGGGCGCACCCTGCTCCCCACCGTCGGGGATCCGATCTCCTTCGAGGCGATGCTTGCCGAAGCGGGGCGCGCCGACCTCCCTCTCTTCTGCTATGAGGGAGACGGCACAAAATCTCTGAAAGAAATTCTCACAAAAGTCCCCCGCCCGCAGAGTGTCTCGGTCGTGGTCGGCTGTGAAGGCGGCTTCTCTCTTTCGGAGGCGGAAGCGGCGCAGAACGCCGGTCTTCTCCCGACAGGACTCGGTCGTCGGATCCTGCGTTGCGAGACGGCGCCCGCCTTCGTTTTGTCTTCCATTTGCTACCAATTTGAGCTTTAATTTGCCAGTCTATACCAAGTGCACAAAGAAAGTACAATTTTTTTGGTCAAA
>CALAFS010000294.1 GCA_937892405.1 uncultured Clostridia bacterium | reverse complement strand
AAGAACTGACCCACGGCAAACTCAACCGCTATGAGCTGGTGGTCGCCGTGGCAAAGTGCGCGCGTATCGTCACCGACGAGTATGTCGCCATGCGTGCGAGAGCACAGCGCCTGATCGACAACCGCGAGACGGATAAGCCCCTCTCCGCCCTGATTGATCCTGAGTACAAGGATCAGAAGGCGGTCAAGATCGCGATCGCGAGACTTCAGGACGGCAGATTCCGTATCCATCACCCCGCCGCCGCGGAATAATTTCACACGAAAGAACGGAGGAGAAGTATGTATTGTGAGGTCTGTCTGACAGATGCCCCGTACGCGCTCGACCGTCCGTTCGACTATCTCTGCCCGCCCGCACTTGCAGAGCGGCTCCGCCCGGGGTCTCTTGTGCGTGTGCCTTTCGGCGCGGCAAATCATACACGCCTCGGCGTCGTCCTGGAAACGAAGGACACGACCGACAGCGCGAGGACAAAGCCCGTGCAGGCGGTTCTTGACGACCGCTATTCTCTTGATGAGGAGATGCTCGGGCTCTGTCTGTTTCTGAAAGAATATACACTCTGTACGCTCGGCGAGGCGGTGCGCACCGTCCTGCCGCCGGGCGCCATGACCGAGGTGCCGAACATCCGCTATCGCAAGCGGTATGTCCTCACTCTCACGGCGGAGGAAACGAAGGAGCTTCTCGCTGCCAAAGGAAGGGCGGGAATCCGCAGTGACGGACAGCGGCGGATTCTCGAATATCTTCTCCCGATCGGGGAGGCGGACGGAGAGCTGATCCGCGCCCTTCCCGCCGTCACCCCCGCACACCTCTCGGCACTGACCGAGAAGGGGATTCTGAAGGTGGAGACGGAGGAGGAGATCCGCAATCCCTATGCCGCCCTCGCGGCGGAGAGGGACACCTCGGAGATTCTGCTCAGCGACGCACAGACGACAGCCTATCATACCGCCGAGCGCCTCCTCACGGAGGACGCCCCCCGCGCCGCCCTTCTTTACGGCGTGACCGGGAGCGGGAAGACGAAGGTCATCATGAAGCTGATCGACCGCACCCTCGCACTCGGAAAGACCGTTATCATGATGGTGCCGGAGATCGCTCTCACGCCGCAGACCGTGCAGATCTTCTGCCGTCGGTACGGCGAGCGGGTCGCCGTCATTCATTCCTCCCTGTCGCAGGGAGAGCGGCTGGACGCCTATCGCAGAATCCGCACGGGCGCCGTCGATCTTGTGATCGGCACGCGCTCCGCCGTCTTCTCCCCGATTCCGAATCTCGGCATGATCGTCATCGACGAGGAGCACGAGCATACCTATAAGTCGGAGAGCGATCCGAAGTATCACGCCCGCGATGTCGCCGCCTACCGCGCCGGCAAGCACAATGCACTGATGCTTCTCGCCTCCGCCACCCCCTCGGTCGAGAGCTTTTATAAAGCCAAAGAGGGCGCCTATACTCTGATCCCCCTGCGGGAGCGCTACGGCGGCGCCCGCCTGCCCGAGGCGGTCATCGTCGACATGCGGGAGGAGCTTCGCCTCGGCAACACCTCGCCGATCAGCCGCCGCCTCATGGAGTCGCTCTCGACGACTGCCGAGAGGGAAAAGCAGGCGATCCTCTTTCTCAACCGCAGAGGCTACAACAGTCAGATCAGCTGTAAGAGCTGCGGCGATGTCATCACCTGCCCGCGCTGTTCGGTCTCCCTGACCTACCATACCGGCAGGGGCGGCGGGCGCATGCTCTGCCATCTTTGCGGACACAGCGAGCCGCCGCCGAAGGTCTGTCCCTCCTGCGGGAGCGAGCACCTCTCCTATCTCGGCTACGGAACCCAGCGGGTGGAGGGCGACCTCTCGAAGTTTTTACCCGATATGCGCGTCATGCGTATGGATGCCGACACCACGGGGGAAAAATTCGCCTATGACCGCATGCTCGAGGACTTCCGCGCAGGACACGCCGACATTCTCCT
>CALAFS010000293.1 GCA_937892405.1 uncultured Clostridia bacterium | reverse complement strand
TGGAGGTCACGGGTCCGAGCGTCGCGGTCGTGAGAGAGGACATCTGCGCAAAGGCGTAGCTTCCGATCTCGGAGAGTGCCGGGAAGTTCACCGCAGTGAGGGAGGAGAGACGGAACGCCTCCGACCCGACCTTTGTAAGGGCGGGAGCGGACAGGGACGCGACCTGCGCGGAATAGAAGGCTCTCGCACCGATCTCGCGGAGAGCAGGCATAGAGAGCGTGCCGAGCGAGGTGCAGGCGGAGAAGGCACCCTCACCGATGCTCTCGATGCTCCCGATGCCGTTCACCGTCGTGAGCTTTCCGCAACCGGAGAAGATACGTGCGGGAAGGGTCGTCATCGATGCGGGCAGAGTCACGGTCTGAAGGTTCGTGCACCCGGCGAAAGCATACGCACCGACCGAGGTAAAGGCGGAAAGGTCGATCTCGGTAAGAGTCGTATTCCCGGCGAAGACACCCGCGGCAAGCGAGGTCACGGAGGCGGGAATCGTATAGGAGGTCTTGCCGTAAGGAATGGCGACAAGCTCCGTCATATCAGCGGAATAAAGGACACCGTCGGATACGGTATACGCGGAATTGCCGGGCATCACGAAGAACTCGGTGAATTTTCTGCTTCCGGTGAAAGCGGATTCCGTCGAAGGCAGAAGGCGGGTGCCCACCGACAGTCCGACCGTCGTAAGGGAGGAGCACTCCGAGAACGCGCCGGCGCCGAGCGTATAGGTGCCTGCGGGAAGGAGAATCTCACGGATACCGGTGCCGGCAAGGCAGAGCGAGCCGAAGCCCGTGAAGTCCGTGGAGGTAAAGGTGATGCTCGTCAGTCTGCGGCAGCCGTTGAAAGCGTTCGCCGCCATGGAATTTCCGGGATATACCACGGTGCGCAGTGCCGTACAGCCGAGGAACATACTGTCGGAGACCGCGGTATTTTCGCTGAGGGTCAAGTCCGTCAGCGAGGTGCAGTAGGCAAACGCGCCGACACCCGCCACGCGGAGTTCGGTAAGGTCAAGGGAGGTAAGAGAGGTACAGCCGGAGAACGCCTCTCTGCCGACCGAGGTCAGACGCTTCTGATTGTTGATCGTGGTGAGAGAGGTACAGCCCTTGAAGACTTCTCTGCCGAGGGTAATCGTGCCGTTGAAGGTATCGGAGACATTGCCCTCTCTGTCGGCGAACATACCGAATGTGACGGTCGTGAGCTTTTTGCAGTTCGCGAACGCGGCGTGTCCGATGACACTGCACTGACTCGGGATAAAGACCTCTTCGAGGTTATCGCACCCGGAGAAGGCGCCGGTCGGAATCTGCGTCAGGGACTTCGGAAGAATGACCTTCTTCACGGTCTTGTTGTTCTTGAAGCAGTCCTCGTCGATGTAGCTGATGTTCAGGTCGTCGGGAATCTTGCACTCTTCTCCGCCGTAGTAGCCGTAAAGCGTGTAGTTTGTCACGCGGAATTCGCTCTCTACCGTGACCTTGACCGTCTTTTTCAGTCGGTCGTAGCCTTCGGCGGTGACGGTGATATAGGCGGTGCCCTTCTTATGTGTTTTGACCGTGCCGACGGCATCGACCGAGACGACCTCACTATTCGAGGAGGTGTAGGACAGATTCAGATCGCCGACATACCAAGGGGATGCGCTGACACCGAGGGTGATCTCCATATTCGGGTAGAGAGTGATCTCCGCCGCGCTGTTCAGATCAATGACGCGATAGCTCTCGTCCGTGACCGAGGCGAAGACGAGCTTTTCTGCGATGGGAGCAGGCTTTGCCTCCCCTTCAATCTTCAGCTCCACTTCGGCATAAATGCGGGTGGTTTCGTCATCTTCTCCCACGTTCTGCGTATAGACGAGCTGCATGGTGATCTTGCGTCCTTCGCTGTCCGAAAGCGCGAAAATCTCCTCGTTCTTTGTCAGAAGATGCTCGCCGCCCTCCCTGATCTGCCATGTGAGGTTGTGGACAATGCGGCTATCCGCCGACGCCGTGAAGGTGGGCTTGTAGAATTGGTTCGGTGCAAGGGAAAGCTCATAGACGGGATAGGGTGTCTGTGCCTCGTCGTCGTTCGCCTTGACAATGC
>CALAFS010000292.1 GCA_937892405.1 uncultured Clostridia bacterium | reverse complement strand
AGATGACCCTGTGGTTTTCCTTGCGGAACCCGCCGAGAATGTCGCGTAAAATCGAGGCGGCGTCCTCCCGCCTTTGATTGTCGGAGGTGACGATGACCTCGTCGGCGAGAGATTCCGCCGTCGCCGCCATCTTCGGGCGCTTGGTGCGGTCACGCTCTCCGCCGCAGCCGAAGAGGACGAAGAGCCGCCCCGCCGTGCTTTTCCTTGCGGTGCGAAGCGCGCACCGCAGCGCCTCTTCGGTGTGCGCGTAGTCGATCACTACGGTGATACCGTCTGCTCTGACGGTTTCCATGCGCCCTTCAATGCCCGGGAGATCACAGATTGCCCGCTTTGCTATGCAGGGTTTGACACCGAGCGCGATGGCGGCAGTCAGCGCGAGCATGGAGTTGTAAACATTATAGACCCCGGGTACCGACAGCTTCACGAGAAAAGAAAGGTTGCCGGTACGGTAAAGATAGGACACACCGTCAAGACCGTGATCTTCGATTTCCGTGGCACAGATCTCCCCGCGCTCCAGCGCACCGACGCGCAGAACCCGGCAGGGCGCGAGACGGATCATCTCTTCCGCATATGCGTCGTCGATATTGAAAATACCGACCTCCGCCATGGAGAAGAGCCGCGCTTTTGCCGCCGCATACTCCTCCATAGATTTGTGAAAGTCGAGGTGCTCCGGCGAAAGGTTGGTAAACAAGGCGTAAGAAAAGGGAATCGGCGCCACCTTTTCCAGTGCCAACGCATGGCTCGATACCTCCATGACTATCATGTCACACTCCGCGTCCTGCATTTTTCGGAGCATCGGATAGAGGAGAGACGGATCCGGTGTCGTCATGCTGTAAGTTTCCGGTGTCAGACGCACACCGTCCGTTTCTATTTTTCCGGTGCCGAAAAGACCGACCTTGTGTCCCGCGGCGCGAAGAGCCGCGACGAGCATGACGGCGGTACTGCTTTTGCCGTTGGTGCCGGTAATGCCGACAAAAGTCATTTTTCCGTAATCAATCCCCCAGAAGCGGGATAGCATGAAGGAGAGCGTGCGTCTTGCGTTCTTTACGAAGAGAACCGGAATATCCTCCGCCGCGTCTTCGGGCAGGGACTCACAGATGATGACCTTCGGGCGCTTCGCTACGACAAACGAGACGATTTTTCCGGTGTCAAAGCGCACCCCGGGTAAAAGAACGAACGCCGTTTCCCGTCCCACGGCAGAGGTGTCGGAGGTGACCGACCCGACCTCAATCTCTCCGATGTCGGCGTCGGAATAGAATTCATTTTCAAAAATCAGCTCGGACAGTTTCATACGAGATCTCCTCTCGGGTTCGCCGTACTTTTTGTTGTATGACGAACCCCCGTTTTCTAATCTTCGGAATCGTAATAAAGAAGCGTCAGCAAGATGACATCCCCGCGCTTTGCCACGCTTCCGGGCGGTAGGGACTGCATTGCCACCTTGGCGCCTTCGACGGACAGAAAGTCCTTCACGCCCCGGATACAGATATTAAAGCCCGCGTCGATGGCGATGCGGTTTGCCTCTGCCGCCGATTTCCCGACAAGGTCGGGGACGACAATATCTTCGGGGAGGCTTTCCTCCGTATACAGAATCACGCGTGACAGGGAGGTCGTAACCCGTTCTCCGCCACCGGGAGTCTGACGAAGGACGGTAGAACCGTTTCCGACCACCTCGAAGGCGATGCCTGCGTCGGTGAGCTTTTTCTTTGCCGTGTCGACATGCATACCGACAAAATTTTCGACGGTGATCTCGTCCTCTTCGCCCGCTCTTTCGTATCCGAGATAGGGAAGTGCCTTCGCCATGACCTCGGCGACATAAGGCGCGGCAACCACACTGCCGTATTTGACGGCGGTTGTCGGTTCGTCGACCACAATGATGACGGCGATTCCGCTGCCGTCCGACGGCGCAAAAGCGACGGTGGAACCGATGCGAAGGTAGGAATTCCCGTTCGCGTCGAGGACATCGAATTTTTGCGAGGTGCCCGTCTTCGCGGCGATCTTATAACCGGGAACTCTCGCATTTTTCGCACCGCCGTCTCCGCTGACACCCTCTTCGAGAACAGCGGAGACCGTGCGCGCCACCTCCTCGGAGATCACACGACGGCGGACGGTGTTTTCATGCTTTGTGACGGTGTTCCCCTCGCTGTCAATGACTTTTTCGACCACATAGGGCGTAACGAGATTTCCGCCGTTCGCGACGGCGGCGATGGCGGTCAGCTGACCGATGACCGTCACCTTGAATCGCTGACCGAAGGACGCGGTGGCAAGCTCCGTGGAGCCGATGTTTTCCGGCTTGTGAAAGATGGTGGACGCCTCACTCGGCAGGTCGATCCCCGTTTTTTCAAAATAGCCGAACCGTCCGACAGAGTCATAGAACCCCTGTGCCCCGATTCTCTCCGCAAGCTGCATCATGGTCGGGTTACAGGACATCTGAAGCCCGTACGCGAGCGTAAAGCCGGAGCCGTGCCCCTTGACCTTATGGCACTTGATGTGCCAGCCGCCGACCTCGTAGTACCCGATGCAGGAAAATCTGTCCGACATGGTCGCCACCCCGCGCTCAAGTGCGGTTGCCACCGTTACGATTTTGAAGGTCGATCCCGGCTCATAGGTTTCGCTGACCGCCTTGTTCGACCACATGACCTGCATCAGCTCCCGTTTGTATGCGCGGTACTCATCGCTGCCGGGGGAAAGCCCCGAGGCGGCGAGCTTTGCCTCCGAGACGCTGTCGAGTGTGTAAGGATCGTTCGGATCGAAGGGGGAAGAGGTCGCCATGGCGAGAATGGCACCGGTCGTTGTGTCCATCACAATGCCCGTCACACGGTTATTCACCTGATGGTTGATCCGGATCTTCTCAAGTTCTCCCTCGAGCGCTCCCTGTATGTAGGAATCCAGCGTTGTGACAAGACTGTATCCGTCCTCTGCCGGAAAATAAGTTGCGTATTCCGTCGGCAATGCCTGACCGTTTGCGTCCTTCGCGTAGACATAATATCCGTCTTTTCCCGCGAGTGTTTCGTCATAGCGGTATTCAAGACCGTAAAGCCCCTGATTGTCACTGCCGGTAAAGCCGAGGACATGCGCCGCCATGGTTCCCGACGGATAATAACGCGAGGTCTGTGCTTCGGTGAAAACGAGCTTTTCGAGTCCCGCCTCTTCGATGAAGCCGAGAACGGCGCGGTATTCTTCTTCCTCGACCGAGCGCTTGACGGTAATGTCCAGTACATTGGTATTGCGGATTTTTGAAAGAAGATTTTCTTTGTCTACCCCGAGAAGAGAGGAGAGCCCGTCGGCGATTTTCTCTCCGTAGTCCACGCCGTCCGCCTTTTCCGTTTTTTTGATATCGCGGGAAGAGAGAAATACACGCCACACCGTGCGCGTTGTCGCGAGAAGATTCATATTCGCGTCATAGATGTTGCCGCGTTTTGCCCGCATGGCGGAGGAGGTGGTAATCTGGTCGTATACTTTGTCTTTATAGTATTCGTGCCGGAAATATTGCAACCTGAAAATGTTTGTCACAAGATACGCGGCAAAAATCAGAAAGGCGATCGCCGTAATTTTGGTTCGCCGTCTTGTAACGGGCAGGGCGGCATGCCCACAGCTTCGGGAAAGTTCGCTCATGAATCGGTCTCCGGATAAAAAAGAATAGCGATGAGGGCGCAGAGCGTCTCATCGCTATCATTGTATTGAGGATTTGTCCGGAATATGAAAGAAATTAACGGTTCTCGGTATAAGTCGTGTACCGTTCGTCCGCTTTTTCGTCATCCTTTTCCTGCTGTTCCGCCGCATAGGAGGAGGGGGCGGTTTCCGTATTCTTCGGGATCGCAGCAAAAGATACCACCACGGAAGAGAGAAGAAGCGCAGAGCAGAGCGCAGCCAAAGCCGCGCGGAAAGGAAACGCGCGCGTGGTCTTCTCGGGCGCAGGCAACTCCTTTACGAGCAACTTTTCGTTGATATAGGAGGCAACGGCACGCAGTGCGGTCGGGCGCGTCGCCTGAATTTCCATCGGAAGAGCGGTGTTTTCCGTCTGCTCTTTCGCTTTCATTCTCATATAACCGCCAAGCGTATATTCGTTGTTTCCGCTGACGACGGTGAATCTGTTTTTCATGTTACGGTACAAAGCTTCGTATGCGTTTTCGGTCATAGCCATTTTCTTTTCTCCTTTATAAGCTGCTTATCGTTTTTCCGCCACACGCAGTTTGGCACTGCGGGAGCGGGGATTTGCGTTCAGTTCTTCCTCCGATGGGAGGATCGGTTTTCCGCTGACGAGGCGGAGGATCGGTTTTTTGCCGCAGACACAGACAGGGAAGTCGCGGGGGCAGGTGCACCCCTCGGAGAGTGTACGGAATGTCTGCTTTACAATTCTGTCTTCCAGTGAATGGAAAGAAATGACGGCGATTCTGCCGCTTTCGCACATATGGTGCGCGGCGGCTTCGATGGTCGGACGGATGACATCGAGTTCTGCATTGACCTCGATGCGGATCGCCTGAAATGTGCGTTTTGCAGGGTGGGGACCGTCGATTCTTGCCGCCTTCGGAATGGAGTGGCGGATCAGATCCGAGAGTTCTCCCGTCGTGACAATCGGTGCATTTTCCCGTGCCTTGCAGATGGCGGCGGCGATCTTCGGAGCGAACCGTTCCTCACCGTAGTCGTAAAGAATCCGTCTGAGATCCGCTTCGCTGTATGTATTGACGACTTCGTAGGCGTCGAGGGGATTGTCCCGCGACATGCGCATATCGAGTCTCGCGTCGTGCATATAGCTGAATCCGCGTTCCGGATCGTCGAACTGCGGGGAACTGCATCCAAGGTCGGCAAGAACGCCCCCGAGATTGTCGATCTTCAGGCGCGTCAGCACTTCACCGAGTGTGGAAAAGTTTTCATTGATAAAGGTAATTTGCGAAAGATAGTCGGCAAGTCGGATTTTTGCTGCGGCAATTGCCGTATCGTCCTGATCGAAGCAGAGAAGTCTCGAATGAGGTCCCATGCGTTTTGCGATTTCGAGGGAATGTCCGCCACCGCCCGTGGTACAGTCGACATAAGTATAACCGTCACGGATATTCAGGGCGTCCATACATTCATACAGCAGGACGGAAGTGTGCGAAAAGGGAAGGTTTGATGACATGTTGCAATCGTCCTTTTGTCAGCGACGGGGAATTATAGCCCGTACTGACGCATGATTTCGCGCATTTTCTCAAAGTCGCGGGTCTGCTCGCGTTCATTCCAGAGTGCCTCGGACCAGATACGGATCTGTTTACCCGCACCGACAAAAACAATATTGGTGTCTTTGTCGATATGCGCGTGCTTCATTAACTTATCGTCGAGAATGATCCGTCCGCTGGCGTCGGGGACGCATTTCTGTGCCGCGCCGAGGATAAAATCCTGGAATTCTTCCGCGTCTGCCTCGGGCAGACGGGAGATCTTGTCCACATACGCCTCCCAGTCCTCCGCAGTGTATACCGAGAGGTAAGAGTCGAATTTTCTTGTAATATAGAACTCTTTTCCGAGCTCATCACGGAATTTTGACGGAACAAAGACACGCTTTTTACTATCCATGCCATGTACATAGGAGCCGACAAAAGACATATCTTCCTCCGTTTCTTCCGGATTTCCTCCCGTTTTCGGGAAAATCAAGGGATTTTCAGGGATTTGGAGGGAAAATGGTACACTTTACCCCACTTCGCCCCACCATGTCAACATTATAACCCATCTTTTCGGAAAATGCAATAGATTTTTGAAAAAAATCAAAAAAATTTTTCGGCGGCACGCCGAAATGAGGAAAAAGTCACGAAAATGAGAAAAAATACTTCCATTTTCGGAAAAAATATGATAGAATAGAGATGAGTTCAATGGGAGGCATCGGTATGTCATTTCTGAAAAAACTCTTCGGTGTGGGGAAGGATCCCACAAGTTATACCTTCCGCCTTGAGCGTGCGAAGGAGCTTCACGGACAGCCCGTCCGCTATGTCACCGAAAATCGGGAAGGGAACGAGGATGTCGTCGGCAGAGGCGGACATCTGACGCTGAAGGACGATGAGTTTTTGCTCGATACCTCGGGGGACACGCTCTTCCGCTGTCCCGTCGCCGAGCTTGAGGCGGCGTATCTCATGAGCGGAGACGGCGTGATTCTGCGCGGACCGAATCTTCTGGAGGACGGACGAGAGCGGACGCTGACCGTTCATTTTGTGTATTACCGTAAATAAGCGGTGGCATTGCAGGAGGAAAGTATGAGATCTTGCCCCTATACGACCGCGGTCATTTTGGCGGCGGGGAGCGGCACCCGCATGGGGTGCCCGACGGCAAAGCAGGAGCTTTGTCTTCTCGGAGAGAGTCTCCTTTTGCATACTCTCCGCGCTTTTGAAACCTCGTCGGTCGACGCGATCGTCGTGGTTGTCAGGACTGACGAGATTCCCTTTGCCGAGCGGGAGTGCCGCGCATTTTCCAAAGTGAAAAGAATTGTTGTCGGCGGAGCCGATCGCAGAGAGTCTGCCGCCCGCGGCTTTGCGGCGATCCCGGAGGAGAGCGAACTTGTCGCAATCCACGATGCCGCGCGCCCGTTGATTACGCCGCGCGATATTGACAGGACGGTATCTCTTGCCGCGGCGTGCGGCGCCGCGATCCCCGTGACGGAAGTGGCGGATACGGTCAAGATGGTGGGGGATGACGGGCTTGTCCTCTCGACGCTCGATCGTGCGAATCTCCGACTTGCCGCCACACCGCAGGTGTTCCGTACCGATCTTTACGCCGAGGCACTTACCGCCGCGGAGGGGAAGACGGTGACCGACGACGCCATGATGTTTGAGATAGCG
>CALAFS010000291.1 GCA_937892405.1 uncultured Clostridia bacterium | reverse complement strand
TTCCACCCTCAATACCTACATAGGCTGGAGCGTTCTTGCCGAGATGGCAAAGTACGCGAACCTCGCGACGGGCGCCGTCCTCGGTATCGCCGTCGCCACCGCGCTGAAGGCGCCTCCTCTCGTCCTCTTTGCCGCCGGCGCCGTCGGGCTGGCGGGGAACGGGATTCCGACCGTCTTTCTCTTTGACGGGGTGGAAAAATCGGTGGCGGGGGGCCCCGCCGGTGCATTCCTCTGCGCTCTTGTCGCCGTCGAGGTCGGAAAACTCGTCTCGAAGGAGACGAAGATCGACATTCTCGTCACCCCCGTGGTCACGATCTTCACGGGCGTCGGACTCGCCGTCCTGATCTGCCCCGGCATCGCGTGGGTGGTCTACCAGCTCGGCAACTTCATCAACGAAACGACGAATGTCATGCCCTTCTTGATGGGAGTCATTCTCTCGGTTGTGGTCGGCGTGATTCTCACCCTGCCGATCAGCTCGGCGGCAATCTGCGCGATGATCGGCATCACGGGACTTGCCGGCGGCGCCGCAACCGCGGGGTGCTGTGCGCAGATGGTCGGCTTCGCCGTCATCTCCTTCCGTGAAAACAAGTGGGGCGGTCTTGTCGCGCAGGGACTCGGCACCTCCATGCTCCAGATGGGCAATATCGTAAAGCGCCCGCAGATCTGGATCCCCCCGACACTCGCCGCGGCGATCACGGGACCGATCGCGACCTGCCTCTTCAAGCTCGAATGTACCGGCGTCAGCGCCGGCATGGGCACCTGCGGTCTTGTCGGACCGATCGGTATCTTCACCGATATGGGCTTTACGACGAACTCGATCGTCGGGGTGATTCTCACCTGCCTTGTCCTTCCCGCCGTACTCTCCCTTCTGTTCTCCGAGATCATGCGCCGCATCGGCTGGATCCGCGAGGGCGATATGAAACTCGAGCTTTGATCTGCCGATTTTTCCGAAAAAGAAACGAGGAACTGTCATGAACGAAAGAAATTACACCCTGCTTTGCGATTATTACGAGCTCACTATGGGCAACGGCTACTTCGAGCTCGGAAAGGGCGATGAGATCGCCTATTTCGATGTCTTCTTCCGCAAGATTCCCGACGGCGGCGGCTTTGCGATCGCGGCGGGGCTTGAGCAGGTCATCGACTATATCAAGAATCTGCATTTCACCCCATCCGACATTGATTTTCTTCGAGGAAAGGGGATTTTCTCCGAAGGATTTCTTTCCTATCTCGCGAATTTCCGCTTCACGGGCGACATCTACGCCGTGCCGGAAGGAACCCCCATCTTCCCGGGCGAGCCGATTCTCACCGTGCGTGCGCCTTCGATCGAGGCGCAGTTTGTCGAGACTTATATTCTTCTCGCCCTGAACCATCAGTCCCTCATCGCCACAAAGGCGAACCGCGTGGTTCGCGCCGCGGCGGGACGCGCCGTCGCGGAGTTCGGCTCCCGCCGTGCGCAGGGAGGGGACGGCGCCATTCTCGGCGCCCGCGCCGCTTATATCGGCGGGTGTGCCGCGACCGCCTGCACCGTCTCGGATAAGGAGTACGGGATTCCCGCCACCGGTACGATGGCACATTCCTGGGTGCAGATGTTCGACAGCGAATACGAGGCGTTCGTCGCCTACTGCCGCATCTATCCGCAGAACGCGACGCTCCTTGTCGATACTTACGATGTCCTCCGTTCGGGTGTGCCGAACGCGATCCGCGCCTTCCGCGAGGTGCTCGTCCCGATGGGGATTACCCATTGCGGGATCCGCCTTGACTCGGGTGACATCGCCTATCTGACGAAGAAGGCGAGAAAAATGCTCGACGAAGCGGGCTTTACCGATTGTAAGATCGTCGTCTCCAACTCCCTTGACGAAAATATCATCCGCGACATCATTCAGCAGGGCGCGAAGATTGATTCCTTCGGTGTCGGCGAGCGCCTCATCACGGCGAAGTCCGATCCCGTCTTCGGCGGTGTCTATAAGCTCGTCGCTAAGGAAGAGGACGGCATCGTCGTCCCGAAGATCAAGATCTCCGAGAACCCCGAGAAGATCACCAATCCGCATTTCAAGAAGGTCTATCGCATCTACGACAAGGCGACCGGCACCGCGACCGCCGACCTCATGTGTGTCTATGACGAGGTGATCGACGAGACAAAGCCGCTGGAGCTCTTCGACCCTTCCGAGACATGGAAGCGCAAGGTCTGCACCGACTATACCGCGAAAGAACTTCTCGTCCCGATCTTCAAAAACGGCGAATGTGTCTATGAGACACCCGACATTGACGAGATCCGCAGTTATTGCAAGGCGCAGATCATGACCCTCTGGGACGAGGTCAAACGCTTTGAAAATCCTCATCGCTACTATGTCGACCTTTCGCAGAAACTCTGGGATATCAAGCATAAGCTCCTTTCCGAAAATTCCAAAAAATAATAACAATTCTTTACAAAACCGCCGCCTTCCGATCGGGAAGACGGCGGTTTTTTGTTTTCTATCGTTTTTTGAATGGAAAACGCAAGCAGGAAACAAGAGCCGCCGTCCCACCCTTTGTCATATGCGTCCCGCCTCGCGCATAAGATGAAAAACACTTTCCGAAAGATCAAAGATATTTTGTTTATGCCGTCCGACGGCGGCGGAACGGAGATTTTTATGAGACGGTACGCGGCACTATTTCTTTCTTTTCTTCTGATTCTCTGTTTTCTTACCTCCTGCGGGGAGGGGGAGAGCGCCGAGGCGCGCATGCGTGCCTTTGCCGATGCGTACGGCGGCGGGACGGTGTACGCGCCGGGGATCCCGGAGGGGGAGAGCGGGCACGCCGACGGGGATTTTTATGAGGATCTTTTCGGCGTGCCGCCTTATGAAATCGAGGAGTACGCCCTTCTTTTTCTTCCCTCACTCGAGGACGGGGGAGAGGCGGGCATCTTCCTCTGTTACAGCGCCGCCGATGCCATGGAGGTGGCAAAGGTCTGTCTTTCCCGTGTGGAGCTGATCCGCAGGGTGGACGTTCTTTCCTCCCGCGCATGGGCAGAGGACGCCTTTGCCGAGCGGTACGGCAGATGGGTCGTTTATGCCTCCCTGCCGGACGCCGCACGGGCGCGCCGCCTCTTCCGCTCCATTTGTTCATAAAAACTTTCTTGACAACCCACGCGCGGCGCGGTATAATAAATATAAATACTTTCAGATAAAGGAAGGGAACCCGAATGAAAAAGCGCCCGCTTGCATTCCTTCTCGCACTTCTTCTTGTGTGCTCCATCGGATTCGCGACGACCCTCTCGGTGCTCGCCGCCTCGAATGACAATGATTATAAAAACGAGCTTTGGCTCCTTCTCGGACAGGATCGCATCATGGTGCGCGGCACGGCGGACACTTCGGACGGCTCGCCCTATTCTCCGGAGGACGCGGCAGATACCGCCTATCTTCCGCTTGACGCCGTGGTGAAATATGCCGGTGCGCAGATGACCCTTGACGGTGTCCGCCTGACCCTTACCCGCGGTGAGGACAGCTGGGAGATGAGCGTCGGCTCTACCAAATGGACAAAGAACGGGGAAGAGATGACCCCTTTCCTCAAAGCGGTGATGTTACGGGACGGCGTCTCTTATGTGAGTATTCTCTCCGCCTGTGCCCTCTTCGGCTATCGTAGCTATTTTGACCGAGACATCGGACTTGTGGTTCTCTCGGAAAACGCGATCTCATATAAGATGAACGATAAGACTTCTCTTGCACTGGAGATCAAAAAGATCGCGCTCTTCCTCTTCGATCACCCGACGGGAGAAGAAGTCTTCTCCGATGTGACGGCGAATATCGGGGAGGGGACGCACCCACGCCTCCTTGTCGATGCCGACCGTTTCGATACCCTCCGCTCGCTGTGGCTGACGCTCGAGGAAGAGGAGGATCCCATCACCGATCCCGATGAAATCCGCCTGCGTAAATGGTTGGCAACACGGGTAAACGATATTGCGAAATCCTTCCGCGGCTATTTTCTCGTTGTTACGGGAGAGGAAACTCCCGACGAGTTGGATCCCACTTATCCCACCGAACCGGGCACTTATGCAAAGCGCGGACTCGCTCTCTATTACCGTCACCCCTACTATTTCTACAATGCCGACGGCGAGCGCCTTCTCGGGCTCGGCGGAAAGGACATTTCGAGAATCGACAGCTACGGACGAAAGATCAGCGTAAAGACCGTCTTTGCCTCGGACGGCTCCCTCCTTTCGGACATCACGGACGCGGACGGGAACCCGGTCGACGCCCTCTATGACGAGCGCGGCTGGCTTGTGACCTCCTCCTCGACTTACGAGCAGACCGACAGTCTCGGCAATGTGACGACCGGGACGAAGGACTATACCTTCTACGGAGAGGGCAGCGATGTCGGCGGACGGCTTAACACCGCGACGAATCTCGGCAACTTCGCCCGCAACCTCGCCTTTGCCTATCAGATTACAAGAGAGCAGAAATACGCCGAGGCAGTATATCAGTGTGTCCTTCTCCTCGGGGAGTATGAGCACTGGGGCTCGAACCATTTCCTCAACTGCGCCGACACCGCCTCGCCGGTTTCGGTCGCGATCGACTGGACCTATCATGCCTTTGACGACGAACCCGAAAAGCGGGACGAAATGGCAAGAATTCTTTACGAAAAAGGTCTTTATATGGGCTACCTTGCCAAGATCGGTCGCCCGCAGGACGGTATTCACTACGATTCCAAGATCAACAACTGGAGTTACTACGGTACGAAGAACAACTGGAACACCGTCTGCAACGCGGGCATGATTCTTTCGGCACTTACCCTTTTTGAGTACGATGAATACCGCGAGGCGGCGGCGACGGTCACCGGCGCGGGACTGGAAAGCCTTGTCAACTGCCTGCTTCAGTACGCGCCAGACGGCGCCTATATCGAGTCGCCCGGCTATTGGTACTACGGCACCTATACTTATATGATTCTGCTCGCGGCGCTGGAGAGCACTGCCGGCACGACCTACGGCTACAAAGATACCATCGGGCTTCATAAGAGTTATTATTTTGCCCAGCATATCACTTCGCCGAGCGGGCGCTACTGGAACTATCACGACAGTTCCCGCGGGACGACCACACGCGACTTCTTCTATTATGCGAGCCGCCTTTGGCAGGATCCGAATCTTGCCGTCTTCCGTGACGAAGACCTTGGCGAAAGCGGTGTCGGCACGCTTTTCGATATTCTTTTTTATACGCCCGATCTCGCTAAAGGCGGAGAAGGGGAGAGCGGCGCCGACCTCGATTACTATATGAAGGGAATCGAGACGGTCACGATGCGTTCCGCGTGGGGCGGGACGGATTACACCTTCACCGGTCTTCACGCCGGGGCGAACATCGCGACTCACGGTGACCACGACTCGGGCAACTTCTACCTCGAGATGGGAGGGAAGCTCTGGTTCGGCGACGCAGGGAGCGAGGATTACAATGTCGGCGACTACTGGGGCACCGAGCGCCGCTACCGCTATTACAGAAAATCGCAGGAAGCACATAACACGATCATTATCCGCTCGGATGATTACGCCATGCGTTTCGGTCAGACGCACAATACCGAATACCAGCCGCACGCGACCATCACCGATTTTGTCACAGAGGCAAACGGGTCCTATGCCGTTGCCGATATGACGGTACAGTACGGCTCGACCTGTACCTCGGGCAAGCGCGGGCTCCTTTTCACGAATTCCCGTCGCACCGTGATTTTGCAAGATGAGATCACCTTCTCTAGCCCGACCTCCCTCACATGGCTCGCCGCGCCGAACCTTACGGAATGTACGCTGAATATCGCGGCGGACGGTCGCACCGCCTACCTGACTTACATGAACAGCGTCGGCAAGCGCGTAATGCTCCGCGTCTCTCTCCTCTCGGAGAACACCGACCTCGTCTTCACTACCGTGACGGAAAAACAGTTAGACTATACCATCGTCAAGAGCGATTCGACTCCGAAGGTCTCCTCACCCGCGACGCGGCTTGCCATCAAGGCGGACGATGTCACGGAGTTTGATGTCGCCGTCGTCTTCGAGCTTGTCTCGGCGAAGGACGATGTCATCGGGTACAGAAAGTGTGCGATCGAAGACTGGGAGATCACAGACGACGAGTGGCTGAAGAAGGCGCAGGAAGATTACGACAACACAAAGCCGAACAGAGTCTACTCCACCGGCGACCTTGTCGCGGCGGTGAAGGAGATCGAGGCGGCGGACTATGCGACGCGCTACACTCTGATTGCGAAAGCCTATGTCATCTATCTCGATATGGATAAAAACGACAAGACCGCGGCAACTTATATGAAAAAATACAAAGACTATCTTGACGAAATCAATGCCATGGTCAGACAGGGGAACGCCGATTTCAATAAATTCAACGGCGAGGTTCTCTCGGACGGTGCAAAATAACCGCCACCGAAACGGCAGAAAAAAGAAAGCGAAGAAAAACGGATATGAAAATCAGCGAAGTCATTCTCTGTAAATACGGCGAGCTTGTCCTGAAAGGGGCGAACCGCCTGCACTTTGAGTCCATGCTACTGAAGGAGCTGCGCCGCCGCGCCACCCCTTACGGCGAGTTTTCGATTCACTACCGTCAGAGCACCCTCTATGTCGAGCCGCAAAACGAGCTTTGCGACATGGACGGCATGTATGAGGCGGCGCGCCGCGTCTTCGGTATCGCGAGCGTCAACCGCGCCGCCGTCTGCGAGAAGACGATGGAGAGCATCCTCGCCACCGCGGCGGCGTACCTGCCGGAGAAGCTCGCGGATAAGCGTACCTTCAAGGTGGAGGCGAAGCGCGCGGATAAGCGGTTCCCGCTCACCTCGCCCGAGATCTCGCGCGAGGTCGGCGCCGCCGTCCTCACCGCTCTGCCGCGCCTGCGCGTCAATGTTCATACCCCCGATGTCACCGTGACCGTCGAGGTCAGGGAGGATTATGCCTATATCCACGCGGGGCAGGAGGCGGGCGCCGGCGGACTGCCGCTGCGCTCTTCCGGACGCGGACTTCTCCTGCTTTCCGGCGGGATCGACTCTCCCGTCGCCGGCTGTATGATGGCAAAGCGCGGCATGGAGATCGAAGCCCTTCATTTCGAGTCCTTCCCCTATACCTCCGAGCGTGCAAAAGAGAAGGTCATGACCCTCGCCGAGGAGATGTGCGCCTTCTGCTCGAAGATTCATGTGCATGTCATTTCGCTGACACATATTCAGGAAGAACTCCGCGATCATTGCGAAGAAGACTACTTTACTTTACTTTTGCGCATCTTTATGATGCGTCTTGCCGAGAGATGCGCGAGAGATTTCCGCGCCGACGCACTCATTACCGGCGAGAGTCTCGGGCAGGTCGCCTCTCAGACGCTGAAGGCGATCGCCGTCACCGACTCGGTCGTGAACATTCCCGTCTTCCGCCCCTGCATCGGGCTTGACAAAGAGGAGATCGTCCGCGAGGCGAGACATTACGGCACCTTTGAGACTTCGATCCTTCCCTTTGAGGATTGCTGTACGGTCTTCACCCCCCGCCATCCGCGCACAAAGCCGAAGATCGAAGATGTCATGCGTGAGCTTGAGAAGATCGACTTCGATGCTCTCGCCGACGAGGCGTATGCCACGATGACGACCGAGATCAAGGTCATTTTCCCCGAATACCGCTGACGCGCGAAAAAATCCTTGACAAACCGCCCTGCGCGTGTTATAATCGAGGTAGATTTTCAGGACGAGGAGTACCATGGAACCCCGAATCAGAGAGCATACGGTCGGTGCGAGTATGCCGGGAGATGTGGGAAGGTCGCGTCCCGTGTCCCGGAAAGAAAGGCGAGAGCCGAGTAGACTCCGGCGTATGCCGCGTTAAGGCGTCGAGTGAGAAAACCGAGTGGTACCGCGTAAATACGCCTCGGAGAACGGTCTGTCGTTCTCCGGGGCGGTTTTTTCTGCGGAGGCGCACGGCTCCGGACACACCGAAACAACGAAAAATTATATCATTTTGCCGCCGCACGGGCGGCGGAACGGAGATTCGCATGAAAGAGTTACCGAAGAATTACAACCCCGCGGACTTTGAAGACCGACTTTACGCCGAATGGTGTGAGAAAGGGTACTTCAAGCCCGACCCCGACAAGAAAAAGAAGCCCTTTTCCATCGTGATCCCGCCCCCGAATGTCACGGGACAGCTCCACATGGGACATGCCCTTGATGAGACACTTCAGGACATTCTCGTGCGGACAAAGCGTATGCAGGGCTATTCCACCCTGTGGGTGCCCGGCACCGACCACGCCGGTATCGCCACGCAGATCAAGGTAGAAGAGGATCTGCGCGTCAACGAGCACCTCACCCGCTATGACCTCGGACGCGAAAAGTTCCTTGAGCGCGTGTGGGCATGGAAGGAAAAGTACGGCAACCGTATCATCAGCCAGCTGAAAAAGCTCGGCTCCTCCTGCGATTTCGATCATCAGCGCTTCACCATGGACGAGGGGTGCTCCCGCGCCGTGCGCGAAGTGTTCGTCAACCTCTATAACAAAGGGCTGATCTACCGCGGCTACCGCATCATCAACTGGTGCCCCCATTGCCGCACCGCCCTCTCGGACGCCGAGGTCGAATATACCGAACAGCCCGGCGCCTTCTGGCATATCCGCTATCCCGTGAAGGATTCGGATGAGAGCCTCGTCATCGCGACCACCCGTCCCGAGACTCTCCTCGGCGATACCGCTGTCGCCGTCCACCCCGAGGACGAGAGATACCGCCATCTTGTCGGCAAGACGCTGATTCTCCCCCTTGTCGGCAGAGAGATTCCCATCATCGCCGACGAGTATGTCGAGG
>CALAFS010000290.1 GCA_937892405.1 uncultured Clostridia bacterium | reverse complement strand
GCCATGCAGACGGTGTCGGCAACCACACTTCTGAATCTTCGCTTTGCCATGTACGGCGGTTTCACAAATGCCGACGGTACCTATAAGGATGTCACGATCTCGATCGACGATGTCAGAGCGATCGTGCTGAATGACAATGCGCCTGTCGCATACTCCGTTTCCTACGATTTCAAGACAAGCAAAACGATGAAGCAACCCGGATTCGGTTATCTTGCTTCGGTCGGTGCGATCTTCAAAATTCAGGACGAAACACTTGTTATGAATCCGTCGCGCAATTATGACGGAACCTCAAAAGAACCTGCCAAAGCTAATTCCGGGCAGAATATTCAGGTTCAGAACCTTCTCGACGGTATCTTCGACGATACGGAGAATAAAGGAAAAACCTACCGCATCAAATTTACCGCCAAGGCAAGCGAAGCCGGGAAACTTCATGTCAGTATCGCAACCGATGTAACCGCTTACATGAAGGGGACTACCACAAACCTGATCTTCTCAAGTTTTCCCGGCACGGTCAATCGCTATGATCTGACGACGGAATATCAGACCTATGTGATGGAATTCACCGCGGGTGAAGAGATGTTCCCCGAAAACCTGATGTCCCAGACGGACGGCACGACCGTCAGCGGTGCGAAACCGCAACTTGCTTTCCGACTTTATGAAGGGTTCCGCAAGGATGACGGTTACTACGAGAATGTCGACATCTCGGTCAAGACCATCGAGATCGAAGAAGTACCCACCTTTACCGAAACTTCCTTTGCGCGTGAGGCGGCAGCCGCCGTTTCGGGCAGCGGGGCGTCCGACGACCTCGCGGTATATCCGAATCCCGAGCCGATCGAAGCCGCCGACATCAAGCGCGCGTATCTGACCTTCGCTCCGGCGAGCGTCTCCGACCTCTACGAGGCATGGCTCACCCTGACGGCAACCGCCGCGGCAGGGCAGACGGTCACGGTCTACGCGATGACCGATGTCGATCTCCCCGACTCCCTGACTTATGAAAATGCGCCCCTGCCCACGGGCAGTGCGATCACGACCTTCCGTGTGAAGCTCGGCGAAAACCGCGTGGATCTCACCGAATACCTCCGTGCGAACATGGGACACAGGATCACCTTCGTCCTCGCGATCGAAGAAGCGGGCAGTGATGTCACCTTCGACAACACGACAAACCTCCCGACCCTGACCGTCGGCAGTGCTCCGGCGTCCGACGACTTCGACGAAGACGCCTTCCGTGTGAAGTCCAATGTCACCCTGTGGTCGGACTTCGGCTACAACACCTACATTCCCAAGGTCGACGAGGTCAAGGACATCGCCCTTGACGGTGTCTCCCATGCGCTCTACGAGCTGGGGACAAAACTGATTGACGGTACGGAATATTATGTCCTTCCCTTCCGCATTGCGGCAAAGAACGGCACCGACGCGCACAGCGTAGAGGTTTCCCTCGCGGTGAACGGCGAGCTTCGCACGAAGGTCTACACCGTCTCTCTGCCGGGCTATGCCGAAAAGCTGATCGCAAGCGAGAATGTAAGCGACGAGGCAAAGACCCTTGTGCGTGACATGCTCTCTTATGTCGGTGCGGCGATGACCTACTTCGGCACCTCGACGGCGGAAAAGCAGGAAAAGATCACCGCGATCATCGGTGCGGACTATGACGGCGCGCTCGCGGAAGAAAGTCTCCCCGCCGCCACGCAGACCGTCCCCGGGCTCTCCTCCGCGAGACTTTACCTCGGTGCTACGCCCTCCTTCGTCTTCTATCCCGAGAATGCGTCGCTTGCGGACTCCTTCCGCTTCACGGCGGGCGGGGCGCCTCTCACCTCGGAGGTCAAGGTCGGAACCGACGGCAGAACCTACATTGAGGTGACGACCTACGCCTACGGCATGCTCCGCACGGTGTCCTACACCTACACGGACGCCGATGGCAAGACGCAGAGTGGCGCCTACAACCTCACCGCGTACTATCATTACGACGGACTTGACGCAGGGACGAAGACGCTGGTGCTTCACCTTGCGAAATATGCGGATTCCGCCGTAAAGTACCGCGATTCGGTCATTCGCTGAAAGGAGATAGCAAAATGAAAAGAAAAGATTACAATTCTCCCGAGATTTCGGTAATTCCTCTGGATCTTGCCGATGTCCTGACCGCCTCCGGTGATACAGACGACGGAACGGGCGGAACCGATCTCCCGATCGTGGACGAATACGGACTCTTTAAGTAAGACAGCAAAAAAAAAGGGGGGGGCTGAGCCACATGGCTCAGCCCCCTCTTGCTGTTATGCGTGATATTCTCCTGTCGATGCGTGGTATTGCTACACGGTGATATTCGGCTACGCCGGGTGATATTGCCTCCGAAGTTTTTGAAAAGATACCAAAGCGGGCGACCGATGGTCGCCCCTACAAATGAGACAAAGCAAAAGTGTCTCGAAGTCGCGCGGGCGATTAACAAAGCGTGCCTTTCGCAAACGCCTTTTTGAGGCATTTTCGCTCGCTTCCATCGTAGGGGCGACCATCGGTCGCCCGCTTACGAACGCATTTTTACCATATGGCAAAAATCGAGACACCACGGCAAACCTCCAAGCAAAAGCCTCCTTCAAAGCGAAACGTATCATTTTGTGAAAAAATGACGGAGGGAGCCTGCCTAAGTATAAAGCCGATACCACAGCATATAGAGATACCAAAGCGGGCGACCGATGGTCGCCCCTACGAGTATAAAGGTGACGAAACACTCTCCCGATGGCGTATCATGGTACCGTTTCGTAACGGGTCGTCGGGGGCGCCGACCCCTACAGGAGCGGAAGTGCCTTATAGAACACAATGGAGTCTTTCATGTGGACGCTATCAAGTTCTCTTGACTATGCCATGTTATTATTTTGCAAATTATTATTTGCAAATTCAAACATAAATCTTATATATTTTTCGTCTTTAAGGAAGTATTGGGTTTTGCCTTTATGAGAGACAGGAGCTTTTCGGCGGCGGCGGATTTGGCTTCTTTTTTGCTTCTTCCCTCGCCCTCGGCGCGCAGGTTTCCGAAGCGGCAGGCGGCGCGGTAGTGCCGCTCGTAGGCGTCCTCCCCGATCTCGCCGAGATCCTCATAGGTAGGTGCCGGCAGACGGTGTGCCGCGGCATAACCCGCGAGACGCGCGCTCGCGTTCTCTGCGGTGGAAAGAGCTATGGTTCCCTGCACGCTCTCTTTTTCGGTCAGGAGGCGGAGGGTTGCCTCCGCCGCGGCGCTCTCGGCGGAAATGCGGTTCTTGCCCGTACCGCGCCCGTACGCCTTTCCTCCGATGGTGCAGAGGCACTCATAGGTTCTCTTATGCTCCGGTCCGCTCTCCGAAACGATGGTATAGACCGGAGAGGGCAGACGGCGCTTTTTATCCGCGCAGAACTCCTGCAGAGAGTTCTTCGGGCTTTTGACGGCGTCGCCGTGCTGTTTTAAGTATTCTCCGACATCGAGCATACGCGTGACAAGCGGCAGGACGACCGAGAGGTCGCACCCGCTGTCGATATAGACCGCGCCGACAATACTTTCAAAAAGGTCTTCCATCACCGACGGCTCCTCGGCGGCGCCCGTCTTCGCGTCTCCGGCGCCGAGAATCAGATATTGCTGAAGTCCAAGCTCCCGCATGCTCTTCGAGAGGTTCTTTTTATCGCTGAGACGCGCCTTGATATTGGAGAAATCTCCTTCGGCGAGCGCCGTGCGGATGCCGTAATCACAACGGGTGGAAAAATCGCGGATCATAAAGGTAATAATCGCCGCGGAAAGAATCCCGTCCCCGAAAAACTCGAGCACTTCGTTCGACTGCGGGACCTCTTCCCCCCGCATTTTCTCCTCGTTGCAGAAGCTCGTGCGGGTAAATGCCTGTTTCAGAAGGGACGGGTCGCGGAGATTGTAACCGAGCCGCTCTTCGATTTTATGTCTGTTTTTTTCAAAATCCATGGTGAAGATATCCTCCCTTTTCTCCGAAACGCGAGTTTATTTTACCATTTTCCACCCGATTTGTCAATGGAAAGGTCTGCTTTTTCTTCTATTTTGCGTGTATATATAGAAATGCGGTTGACAAAGCGGCGAATTTGTGGTAAAATAAATGAAACGCCCTTATCGGACGCAAATTCGGCGGAGGTAGTGATCGGTCATGCGACTTGTGCGTTTCGCACGGGAAAAGCTCCCATCCTTCTTTGAAGGCTACGCTTATCCTGTACTGGTCTGTCTGATGGTTCTCATCGGGCACAGGACCGGTTACGAATTCTATATCAATATTGTCGGGTGCCTCCTCTTTGTCCTTGCGCTGATCGTCTCGGACTCTCTGCGCCCGATGATCCCCTTTGCTCTGACCTTCGTCTATCAGGTCTCGCTCAAAAATACTCCCTGCGCCCCGGTGCTCTCGGATTATTATTTCACGGGGTATCGCCTCGTCATCGTCATCTGCCTTGCCGTTCTGCTTCTGATCGGTTTCGCGATTTATATCGGAAAAACGGGGATTCTCGGGCGGATCGGTTTTAAGAACACGCCTCTGCTCCTTCCCCTTCTCTGTCTGTCTGCGGTCTTTCTCCTGAACGGTTTGGGGGCGGACAAGTACACGCCGATGGATCTCTTCTTCGGCGCCGTGCAGGTGCTCTCCTTCCTTGTCTTCTTCGTCCTTTTCTATCACGGACTGGAGAGAGAAGATCCGAAAGATCTGTTCTCATATTTCTGCTATATCACGACGCTCGTCTCCCTTCTCCTGATCGCAGAGCTTGCGCTCCTTTATCTTGACGGTAATATCATCAACGACGAAGGAGAGATTGTCAAGGGCAATGTCTTCATCGGCTGGGGCGTCAGTACGACGATCGGCGCCATGGTGTCGATTCTGATCCCCATCAACTTCTATCGGGCGATCAAGGGTCCCCTTCCCTTCTTCCATTATCTCGTGGCAACGGCTCTGCTTGTCGCTTCTGTCTTCAGCATGTCGCGCAACGCTTTACTTTTCGGCTGTGCCGCTTACGTCATCTGCCTTATTATCGGCTGTGTCTACGGACATCATAAAAAAGCCTTCCGTATCGGTGGACTCGTCCTCCTGACGGCAGCGATTGCCGGGATGATCGTCTTCCGCGAAAATATCGTGCGGCTGTTCTCGCCTTATTTCGATCTCGGGTTTATGGACGACGGCAGATTCGTCATCTGGCGCAACGCGATGTGGGCGTTCCGCAGAGCGCCGATCTTCGGCGCGGGCTTCTTCATCGAGGCGCTCGAGCTGCTCAACAATTACGGCATTTCCCTCTTCCCCGTCATGGTGCACAACACGCCCCTGCAATTCCTCGCGTCGATGGGCATCGTCGGTATTCTCGCCTATGCGTATTACCGGATCATGACGCTGCGCCCCTTCTTCCGTCATCCCTCGCTCGAGAAGACTTTTCTCGGGATCGCGATTTTGGTCTTCCTTGCGGAATGTCTGCTCGATGTCTTCGTCTTCATGGTCTATCCGCTCTTCTATTATAACATCGCGCTGATTATTGCTCTGCTTCTCACCAAAGAGGACGAGTCCCTCGCGCCGAAGATCGGGAAAAAGCGGTAAAACGCTTCCTTGTTTCAAAATTGAAAATCCATGGGTAAAAGCACGGGCGACATCTGTCGCCCGTGCTTTTTTCTCTGAAAATGCGGAAGCGATGATTGCCCCCATTCTTTTTGCCGTGCCTGCCGCAAAGAATATCGTGTCACGGTTTCATTTCGCCACGGACGGCGCGTCCCGTATGCCATGCCGCCACGCGCATTTTCGGGGCATTTGCGCGGCGTGGCTTGCGCATTTGTTATCGCCAGCGCCCAAAAGAGACGCCCGCGCTTCGGCGTCTTGTAGGGGTCAGCGCCCCGACGACCCGCAGGTGTGATATTTTGCAACACAGTCTAATGGAAGTACGCGGAATTGACAATCAATATTTGCATATTCTTTCGTTTGGTGAATGATGGCGTAACGGGCGACCGATGGTCGCCCCTACGATGGGAGTGGGCGAAAGTGTCTCGAAAAAGCGTGTGGCAAAAGGTATGGCGTAGCGGGTCGTCGGGGCGCCGACCCCTACAATGTGCCGGAACGGAATTGACTCGAAAAAGCGTGTGGCAAAAGGTATGGCGTAGCGGGTCGCCCTTGGCGCCGACCCCTACGGGGTGAAGGCGTGAGATTTTCTTTTACAGGGTTGCCCGCGACGGAAAAACCGCCCCGCACACCATGGTGTGCGGGGCGGTCGCTTTTGGTTATCTTGAGAGAAGATCGGAATCTTCGTCTCCGAGGAGAGAGCCGAACGGACGGTAAGGCAACTCATTCTCGCCCGGGGTCAGCGTGGGGCCGGACGCCGTCAGAACATCGGTTGCCGAAACGGAGAGAACGGCAAGTTTTGGGGTTTCGTAGGATTTCGTCTGTTTCATCTTTCTTTCCTTTCCGGTCTCAGCCGAGGTATGCCTTCGCGGCGTCGCCGTAGAGCTTCAGCGCGCGCACGACATTCGTCAGGTTCTCTGTCTCCCCCGTGCCCGAAAGCACCGAGCCGACATAAGAGAGGGCGTTCATGGTGACGCTCATGGTTTCACTGCCCTTTGCGACGGTGAGCGTGTACTTCGCGGACAGCCCGGAGGCACATACCTTCGTGAGCGTCAGGGTGACATAGTCGCCGTGCAGTTCGGGCGTCAGGGGTGTCTCTGTACCGTCAGGGTTCTTCACCGTGAAGGTACAATTTTCGATGTCATCGGCACGGAGCGCAATGCGCAGTGCCGTTTCGGATTCCAGTGCAAGCGAGTAGCCGAGAAGGTTCACGCCCGACACACTGCCCGTCACGGTCGGTTTTTCGGTGACGGTGATCGTCCCGTTCTTCACGGGATCGGTCGCATCGGTAAACAGACCCGCTGCGGCGAGGTCGTCCGTGCGGTAACCGAACTGAAGTTGTGCATAGGAGCCGTAGTTCAGCATCGCGCGAAGCAGTTCCGTGATACCGGGGTTCTTCTCCTCCGCCGTCGCATCGGCGAAGATCCTGTCGCAATAGGAGCGCACCGACATCTTGCCGTAGGAGCCGCTCGTCTTGCCGGCGACAAGGTGGTATTCCACCATCTCGCTCATCTGCATGGCGGTCAGGGGCAGGGTGAAGCGATAGCCGTTTTCGGTCGGGGTCGCGTCCTTGACGCGCACGCGCACTGTCTTCCCGTCCGCGAAGATAAACTCCACGGCAGCCGCGGGATAGGTCGCGAGAAGATCCTCGGAAATCGTGTAATAAAGGTTCAATCCGATGTCGCCGCGTAAAGAAAGGTTGACAGATTTTGCACTTCCGAAGGTGTCATCGGTCATCGGGGTTTCATTCACGCGGTGGTACGCATGGCACTCGGTGCAAAGAATTTCGGTATAGCCCGTCGAGGTTGTGGTCGGTCTTACCACCGTCGTCTTTTCCGTGTGGCGGGCGGTGCCGTCCGCGGCGATGTAGTGCGCATTTCTCATGAGCCCTTCCGCCACGGCGTCGGCGAGGAATCTCTGTCCGTCCGCGCTCGGGTGGATCCCGTCGGGGATCAGCTCTGTTACATTGTTGTCCTCTTCGCTGTTGTAGTAGAAGCCGCTCTCAAGGTTCAGATCAATGACGGGAATGTCATAGTCGGCGCACACCTCGAGGATCGCCTCGCAGTAATTACGGAGGGTATCGCCGTACAGATTGCGCTTATCCTGACTCCAGTCGGAGGCGGAATTCGCCGCCCACGAGGAGATCAGAGGCGTCATGAAGACGAAGGTCGTGTTGTACATCTCGGGGTCCTTCTTCATCTCCGTGATCGTCTCGCACCAGGCGCGCACCGCGCCGTAGAAGGTGCTCTCATCGGTTGAGCCGTATTCACCGAGGGTAAAGTCATTGCTGCTGCGCTCGATAAAGCTGCAATCCCAGTCGTTCGCGCCGAGGAGAATCGTCACGACATCGGCGCCTGCGACATTGTCTTTTGTCAGAGTGTTGTTGCGCGTGCGGTAGGTCGCCTTGGTGATGACGGTGCCGCTGATACCGAGGTTCGTCACATCGGCACCGAGAAGATCGGTGAGCCATTCGCCGTAGGACTTCACCTTGGAGTGCTGACCGTCGATCAGCTGATAGCCGTAGGTGATGCTGTCACCGATGGTGACGATCTTCTTGCCCGTAAAGTATCCGTCGGGCAGACGGTCGGAGGCAAGTGCACGGTCGTCCGTCACAAGAGAGAGCTCGCGGGTCTCGCTCACTTCGGGGTGATTCTTACAGGTGCGACGCTCGCTTCCCTTTTCATGTCCCGACGGTGCGGTCACCGTCTCCCATGCGCCAAAGGCGTGGGTGTTAACCGTCTCGGCGAACTTCGCGACTTTGGCGGTGTAAGCGGCGATCGTCGCGCTGTCCGCCTCGGGGTCGGTCAGCATGGCAAGGAAGGTATTCATCGCCTTCGTATACTCTGCGAGTGCCTCACCTTCCGCCCCCTCTTCCATCGCGGGAACCGAGGTATAGGCTTTCAGAAGTTCGCTCTTATCCACCGAGGACATACCGGTGGTGCAAGTGATTTCGTAGATCGACGCCGAGGGCTTCGTGCCGTCGTCGAAGGTCTGCGTGTTGTTGAAGTGAATCCGGATTTTGCTTGCCTTCACGCCGTGAAGGCGGAACGAGGTATAAGGACTTGTCGGAGAGAGCGTCGCGCCCTTCACGACTTTGATCCATGTGCCGTCGACATACACCTCGATGTCGGTGTCGTCACTGCGGGAGGCGGCAACGCCGTTCACCGTTCCGCCCTTGAAGTCGTAAATGCGGAGGGTGTAAAGATCGCGTGCGATGCCGAGATCCATCTCGAGCGAGTAGCCGTCCGCGAGATTGTCCGCCACGGCAAAGCGGGTCGTAAGATCGCCGTCAAAGGCGTTCGTAAAGGGGAATCTTCCGGAGTTGTGTGCGGGAACGGAGGCGGTCAGGTTCCGATCCTCCAGCCCGGCGAGGGTGTTACTGCCGGCAACCTCGGCGCTTGCGGGTCTGCCGTAGCCCTCGAACTCGTAGAAGGCGACTACCTTCGTGCCCTTGCAGACGATCTCGATCTGCTCGGCACGCACGCCGCCGAGGTCGATCTGGAGCCATTGGTTCTTCTGCGGGTCACGCGTCTGGCAATTCTTCCGATAGACATGAGAAATATTGTTGCCCCAGCCGCCGACGAGAGTGATATGCTCCGCCTCGCTCCATACGCCGTCATTGAACACGCGTATGATAATGTCGGTGCCCGCATAGCTTGCCCAACTGGTTTCCGTGCCGACATCGTAAAGACGAAGTTCATCGACAATCATCGTCGTCCCGAAGTCCATAACGGCATCAATGGTGCCGTAGCTTTCGGTTCTGACCTGACGGCTGAAGAGACCGCCCGTCTCTGTACCGTCGTCTTTCATCTGCGCAAAAACGCCGTCAGTCAGGGACACATAATCGGCACAACCTCCGGTGATCGCGGTCGCTTCCGAGCCCTTGGTGAAGGTCTTCCCCGTGAAGAGCTCGCGGTTCTCGCCGCCCACGGTAGGTACACCGATGACGCCGCCCGTACATTCAAACTCGTAATAACCGAGCTCACGATTGGCGTCGCCGGTTTTCTCGCAGAGAATCTCGATCCTTGTCACCACGACACCGCCGAGATCAAAGAAGAGATATCCTCGCTTTACATCATCGCCGGTAAGCACCTTTCTGTGCTTTTGAATTTCTGCCGCCGTTGTAAGCGAAAAGGTCTTTGTCACCGTCTCGCCGCTTTCCGTCTGAAGGATAAAGGTAAATTCCGTACCGGCATATTGCGCCGCTGTCGAATAGGTAGGAACAAGATCGTAAAGTCGCAACTCGGAAAGGCTTGTCGGCGTATCAAAGGTCATAACGGCGTCAATCACCGCCGGGTTGTCTGCTGTTCCCTGTGTACGCACCATCGGAGCCCATGAACCGCCGGAGTAGAAGGTGCCGTCGGTCAGTGCGCCGTAATCTTTCGCGCAACCGCCGCGCAAAGCGGTGGCTTTTTCACCCATGGTAAAGGTATTACCGGCAAATACATTGTCTTTTGTCACCATGCTGACCGCGTCGTCAAGGTAAATACCGGAGAGACGAAGCTCGTAGATACTGATGGATTTGTCCGTCACGGGTGCGGTGCTTGATACGCGGATCGCGTCCGCTTCGACGACGCCGAGGTCAAAGGCGAGGCACATCGTGCCGTCTGCGTCCTTCGTACGCAGGGCGAGCATGTCGGCGTTGGTTCCCTCCCACACGGTCGTCCACACGCCGAGACGGGAGATCTCGATCTTCATGTCCTTACCGGCATAGTCGCAGGCGGTCGCCGTCGGGTTGAAGTCATAGAGACGAAGCTCGGAGAGAAGATAGGTGCCGCCAAGCGTGGCGGTCGCGTCGAAGAGAGAGCTTGCCGCCGTCTTCGTCGAGAAGCGTCCCGTCGACGGGTGCATGGAGCCGTCGGTCAGGGTCGCGTAGCCGTAGGCGGGCGCGTGCACCGTCGCGAGTGCCTCCGCGGTGGGGACAAAGGTCTTGCCCACCAAAATGTTCGCGGGGCTGTAATCCGTCTCGCTGCCCGAGTTGAAGTCCACGATGGTCGTCACTTCGGTCTCCGTGCCGTCAAAGTAGTTGACAAGAGAGACGCCGTAGGTCTTCGTCGCGTCATATTCGCAGAAGAGGACGGGATAGCCGCTCTCGGTGACGAGCGTCCACGCATCGGAAGAGGAGGCACGGCTGTAAAGCTTATACTTCGCGGTCGCGGTGGTGGCGTCGACCGTCGCCTGAAGCTCGCCGCTCTCGGTAACGCAGGCGGTCAGACGGTTGATCTTCGCCTCCGTGTCGGTCGGAATGATATAGGCGAGGGCGCGATCGCTCTCGACCCCCTCGGCGTTCACCGCCGTGACGGCATAGGTCGCGCGTTCGGTCATCTCCGCGGTGGCGCGGCGATCGGTGTAGGCGTTCACCGCCGTGTTTTCAAGGAAGGTATAGTCGGAGGCGTTACCGACTGCCTTATAGATATTGTAGGAGACGGCGCCCGTGACCTTGCCCCATGTGAGGGTGACGGGGCCCGTCGAGGTGTAGGTCGCGTCAAGGGCGGTGACGGGATACGACTTTGTCACCTTGGCAAAGCCGGAGAGAAGATAAGTCTCCCCTGCCACAGTCTCAAAGGAGAGGATCCCGCCCGAGACCTTCGCGCTCACGCTCTTGCCCGAAGCGGTAGTGACTCTGACGGAGGTGATGCCGTCCGCCTTGATGCGGCAGGG
>CALAFS010000289.1 GCA_937892405.1 uncultured Clostridia bacterium | reverse complement strand
GGCACCGTAGCGGTGCCCGTGCGTGTAGACGATCTTCTTTCCGAGAAGCGTCACCTCACCGACCTCGGGCGACCCGTCGGTAAAAAAGTCGCAGTTTCCGACCACGGAGAAAAAGGTGCGCCCGGGATCCCTGAGATCCGCAAGATCCGAGAGTCCGTCCCCGAGGAAAAAGACGACCTCCGCGTCGGGGTGCATGGCAAGGACGCGCGCCATCAGCGGCGCTCCCTTGCGGTGGGAATCCGAAAACACAAGACATTTCATTTTTCCGTTCTCCTTTTTTGGAGAGCCGTTCGCCCGGTACGGCTCTTTTTTTCTTTTGACATTCAATTTTTCGGATAAATCCGCACGCGCCTTCCGCTCCTTGCATAGGATAACGGTAGAAACTCTCCGAGAAAGAAGAAAGGAAAACGCGCATGATGAAATTTGACAAACAGAAACTCGCCGCGCTCGCCGCCCTGCCCGACGCCGAGCTGTGGGCACAGATCGTCCGCATGGGACAGGAGCACGGAATCAACATTCCGACGACGCCCCCGTCTCACGAAGAGCTCGAGCGCCTGCGCGGCGTGATCGGTGACCCCGACAAAATGAGAATGTCGGACGCGATCCGCGTCGTGAACGACTACAAGAAAAAGTACATGAAATAAGATGGCAAACGAGACGCCCGATCTTTCAAGAATCGTAAATCTGATTCTCTCGAATCCGAAGCTGATCGAAGAGATACAGGCAATGGCAAAACAGGAGGACACGAAGGACAGCGCCATGACAAGCGCCCCCGATACGGAAGCACTCCCCACCGGGACGCCCGCACAGGAGGAGACGACCGCCGAAGTCAGTGCGGTGCCGTCGGAGGGAGACGGAGACAGTGTCAGCGCCGCCAATATAAAGCTCCACCGTGAGACCCGCTCCCATCTTCTCTCGGCACTGAAGCCCTATCTATCCGACAGTCGGCGGCGTGCGGTGGACTCCATGCTCCAGATCGCCGATCTCCTCGATGTGTTCAAAACCGTAAGGTAGGAGGAGAGCGATGTACGCACGAAGCTATTACCCCGAAAAAGATCCGGAGACAGGAATTCCGAAGAACTACGGCGGAACGGCTCTCCGTGAGTCGCGTGCGGAAGAGGTTCCGCCACCTCCGCCACCGCCCCCGATGCCGCCGCCTCCCCCGCCACCGCGGGAGGAAGAGCGCCCCTGTGCGGACGATCCGCCGAAACCACCGACGCCCGAAAGACCCCCGAACAAAAATCCGTGGGAGCTGCCGCCGCCACCAAAGAAAAAGTCCGGCGGAATCTTCGATTCGCTCCTCGGCATCCTCCCCCTCGGAGGGTTCGGCGGGCACGGCGGTTTCGGCGGCATCCTCCCCGCGGTCGGCGCATGGCTCACCGGGGAGAAGAAGGAAGGCGAGCACGCAGGCTTCTCCGGCGAGGATCTTCTGATTCTCGCGGTCGCCGCCATTCTCTTCTTTTCAAAATTCGGAGACAAGGAATGTGCCCTGATGCTGCTCTTACTCTTGTTCATCCGATAAGGACTACATAAAGCGAAGGCAATTTTTCCAAAAAAAGCAAGGCGTCGGAATGTTCCGACGCCTTGCTTTGCAAATAATAGTAGTCAAAAC
>CALAFS010000288.1 GCA_937892405.1 uncultured Clostridia bacterium | reverse complement strand
CCTGCTTTCTTTGCTTTCCCTGCTTTATCGCCGCTCCTTATTTTGCGCTTTTGGCTTGCATTTGTTCCCTTTACCTTCTCTTATATGCCTTGCCTGGCTACGCTTTTTACGCATTTGCGACGCGAAATCGGAAATGCGCCGAAGCGAAGCGGCTTGATATGCAGTGCGTGAGAATACATATGCAACAAAAGTGGCAACAAAAGTGGCAGAAGAGCGAACACGCGCGACAAGAAGAGCAGACCAAGCCAAAGGAAAGCACAGCAAACGCACAATATGGCGACAAAAATTAATAATAAGCGAAAACGCGGCACGAAAAGCTATGTTTCACATGAAACAATTACTTATTCGATTTTTTCTTTGCGCACACCAAAGGACACGCCCACACTTCTACCCTGCGCTTTTTTACCGGCTGTCTGGCGCCTTTCCGATGATGGATGCGACTCTTTGATTCGCAAAAAAACAATCTAAAACAAAAAGTGGAATAAATGACACCTGAAATGAATGGAAAGCGAGAAGGATAACGCTTTTTTGCGGCCGAAATGCGCATTTTAGAGAAAAAATGATGTCGTTTCGCTTTTTTTTGAGCATAGAAGACGCTGGACGAAACTGCACGAGAATCTTTTCCTTCTGACTGACATACAAAAAGAAACATAAAGCGGAAAGGCGAAAGGGCCAATAGAAGTTAGCGCAAAGGCGAAGCGACAATCACAGGGCGGGCTGAAACGGTCATGATGACAGGCAAGAAAGATAAAATCCAAAAAAGCGGCGGCGAATGCGGAAAAACGCAAGAAATATTAAAAAGAAATCAAATGTTTCATGTGAAACAATGAAAAAGTACCGTAAAACATCGAGAAGAACGAAAAATGCGGAGAAACAAACTTATTTAAGGAAAAAATCTCGCCAAAGGTCTGAATTGCGGAGAAAAGCATCAGAAAAGACGGGATTTTTGGGAAAAAACAGCAATCAAAACGCTGAACGGGGGCAAAAAAGGGTTATAAATCAATTTGATTTTCTGCGTGCGATTTGACGGTTTTGAAGGAAAAACACGACGAACGAAGGGTGAAAAAGTAAGTAGTTGCGCGGAAGGCGCCAAGAAACGCTTCAAGTTCTCGCCGAAATGGCTATTTTGAAGAGAAAAAGGACAAATTATAAGAGAAAAAACACTTACAACTCGTTAAATCGGCGATTATTTGCAATAAAAAGCACTACTTCTGTTTGTTTTTGCTGCCTAACTTGTACTTTTTGATTGTTTTTTTGCATTTTCTCTCGCATTTTTCCTTGCAATTGGCTGAAATCGTAGCTTTGAGAGCAAAAAATGCCGGCATTTTGAATGCGCATAGGTGGAAAATCGCGTTTTTTAAGGTGAAAAAAGACTTTTTCGCGCAACAAGGCTCTTTTGCATTCTTTTTTTGAGGCTATTTTGCGGGCGATTTTTCAATAAAACGGCGGCTTTGTGGTTAAAAACGATGTTTTTTGGCTTTGTTTGCGCTTTTTTGCTCTTTTTGGGAGAAATACTTTGATTTTGATGTTTTGTATACGATTTTTGCACCAGTTTTTGCTACTTTTGACGTTTTTGCACGATTGGCGGTGCGGTGCGTTTTTTTCTTTTTTTGCCCTCGATTTCGCAATATGATATGAAATAATGATGAAATATATTAAAATTGGAATTTTCATCCATTTTTTACGGGCCGGATTTTTTGCTCGGGCTATTTTTACATGATTTTTTGCAATTTTTGCAAAAATTGATGGTAAAAAATACGAATATCGTTATTATATTACGACATTTTTGCTTTGTAACCGTAAAATCGTTTTCAATATGAGGCGTTTTATACTATATTTCGTAAAAAATACTAATTGCAAGAGACTGCATGCGTTTTTCAAAAATTATAAAGATGTTGCGATTTGCTTGCTTTTTTATCTTGCGCTTTTTAATGAGTTTTTACCTGAAGATCATAAAATATTTTTCAGGATTGTACGAAAGGGTTGATTTTCTTTTGCAATGCGGAGGGCTACGAGACGCAACAGCGAGAAAGGCAAAGCGGAAAGAATCGTGAATAAGAAATTGGTGGAGATAGCTAATCAAAAGACTCACAGTGTGAAAACAAGTAAAAATACGAGAAATTCGTCAGCAAATAGGGAGAAGAAAGAAAAACAAGAACAGGGGACGAATTCGAAAATGGACAGAGAAACAAGCAAATAAGAATGTAGCAAAGGGGCAATGGATATGCCGCGAATTTGGTAAGCGAAATCTTATGTTTTCTCGCCGGCTTTGACTGTTGCCTCTTTTATATGTTGATTTTTTATTCTATAAGTATCTTGCGATATAAAATGCAATGCAAGTGTGCGCTTTTTCTCGCTTTTATATGATTTTTCGAAAATATCTGCATGCCGGGGAATTCGGGTTGACAAAAGTGGGATTTGAAAATGCACATTGGAAACCCATCGGAATCGGATGGAAAACGGGGTACGGGCGAAAAAACGGTTCGCAGATTCTTGGCTTGCACACAGGAGGACACGCAAGAAATCAAGACAAGTCTGAGCAGGCGGAATCGGGTGAAAGCAGCCGCGCAATGCGTAAAAGACGAAGAAAAACGGTCAGCATGCCGGAAAACGACGACCTTGTGTGTGAAGTTGTGCGGGCGACGGGCGAAAAGTGATCGCGAAGGCGCGGCAAAACTGTGTGAAACCGCGAGGGGAGAGGTGCAAAACGCCATAAAAGCATATACCGCGCGCATTGCAAAAGCTGCCAAATGCAAAGCCTGCGCCGATCTCTCAAAAGTCTTTGCAAAACAGAAAACATCGCGATATATCCGGGAGATTCCGCACGCCGACGGAGCAGGAAACCGATTGGGGACGCATGTGCAACCGCCGGTTGCGGAAAATGAATGGTGTCGGGTGGTTGCAAAAGGCTGCGACTTGCGGTAAAATAAAAATATCCGGAGCATCGGCGAGGGACAGGTATCATGTCCGATGGGAGACGCTACGCACGCGGACTTCACCCCAAAAAAGCGCCGATGATTTTGCATGTTGCGCGTGCTGTGAACTTGAAAGGAAGGGGAAAATATGACTTTAAGCGAAACAATCTCTAAAATCAGGGCGGAAGCCAAGCTGTCTCAGGAACAGTTTGCCGAACTTTTCGGCGTGTCGAGGCAGTCGGTACAGAAATGGGAGAGTGGCGCGTCAACGCCCGATCTTCCGAAACTTGTTGAGATCGCGAAAAAATTCAATGTCTCGCTGGATGCGATGATTCTGAATCGCGACAACAGAATGGTGGAGGAGCTGAACTACGGCCGTACCG
>CALAFS010000287.1 GCA_937892405.1 uncultured Clostridia bacterium | reverse complement strand
CCGGAATATAAAGATGATACAGGAAATCCGAAGAAAGCGTGATGTTCGCTTTGACGCGGAAGACGGCGGGATCGAAGGTCTCGGATGTCGGGCGTGTGACCTCGATCGTCGGGGTATCAAGTGTGACATCGGCGCTCTCTTCTTCAATCAGAAGAACGAAGGTCACGGACTGACCGGGATATTTACGGGCGAGGCTCGTGATGTCGATCTTTCTCTCCCCTGCCGTCGCCTCCCATGTGGCATAGGGATCTCCGACCACCTCCGGGAAATTCTCATAGGTCAACGGTGCCGAAAGCGAAACATTCGGGAGAACATAGAGACGGAGAATCTCTCCGCTCGCCGCCATGACGGGCAGGCGGAGGAAGACCTCGGTCGCGGTGGCGGGAAGGAGGAAGGAGAAAGCACTCTTCTTGATCCCCGTGCGAAGTGTAGAATCCTTTCCGAGGATCCAAAGATCCGCGCGGTCGATGTCACTTCCGCTGACAGTGACTGCTTCCGTTTGTTTTTGCGAAGTATAGTTTACTTCTTCGGCAGATATGGAGGAGAATTCCACCATGGGACGGTAGGCAGCGTTCTCCGCCTTTCTGAGTTCGTCGCGCGCGTATCCGTCGGCGCCGTAGTCCGCCGTGATCTGAAAACCGAGGTAGGCGATCGCGAAATACCCCTGCGATTCGCCGCCCGCGTTAAAGACTTCCTTCGCGAACATCTCTTCGGTGACGGTGAAGGTATAGGTAACGGTCGTCTCCGCCTCTCCCTTTTTCAGGAGAAGCTCACCGGTCGGGACGGCGCCCGCCCTCTCATAGAAGCCGAAGCCGTAATCCGCGGGGTCGGTGTAGGCGGTACCGTCCGCGTTCTTCGCGGTGTAGGAGCTGCCCGCGCGCAGGTCGATGCCGCGCATCATGCCGTAGCGCAGGGTGATGTCTCTGTCGAGGGTGTCCGTGCGTCGGACGGTGAAGGTGACACGCATCGTCTTGCCGACATCGTCCGCGCTCCACGCGCGGTTCTGTGTGCTGTACGAATAAGTCGTTCCCACGGGGAAGAAGATCGAAGCATTACGCAGGGTGCACCCTGCATCAAAGGGGGTGAAAACGAAGGTTCTCGTCGCGTCGTCCTCTCCCTTCGGATAGGCAACCTCGTCCGCCTTCGCATATCCCGCAGCACGGAACCAGATGCCGTTGTAATCCGTGCTCGGCAGGGTCTTCCGATCGAAGAGAAGAGACATCAGATCGGTGTCGTCGACCACTTCTGCCGCCGACATGCCCTCTCTGAATTTCAGCGTCGGGCGGGTCTCGGGATTGCCGCGCAGGGTCTTCCCTTCCTCGAGCGGAATGTTACCGTATTCGGTCGCGACCCTGAAACCGAGATAGGCGATCGCGAAATATCCCTGCGATGCGCCGCTCGCGTTGAAAACTTCTTTGGCGAACATCTCATCGGTGACGGTAAACTCATAGGTCACGGTTTTCGCCGCCTCGCCCTTTTTCAGAACGAGCTCGCCGACACCGACGGCGCCCGCCTTGGTATAGAAGCCGAAGCCGTAATCCGCAGGATCGGTATAGACGGTGCCGTCCGCGTTCTTCGCGGTGTAGGAGGTATTCGATTTTCTGAGGTCATATGCGCGCATCATACCGTAGCGCAATGTGATGTCCTGCTCGATACTGTCCGTGCGCTCCACGGTGAAGGTGACACGGATTTTCTTTCCGACATCGTCCCTTGTCCATGCGCGGTTCTGCGCCGAATTCTGATAGGCGGTTCCCGCAGGGAAAAAGACCGACGCGTTCCGGATCGTGCAACCGTCATTAAAGGGAGCGAAGGTGATGGCGTTGTCGTCCTCATAGCGCACGACCTGCTCATCGCCCGCCGCGGGGTCTCTCGCCCAGTTCATGCCGAAGCCGCCGGGACGGATATAAGTCGAACGGACGGTGTCGTTATCGAAGAGGTAGGAGGAAAGCGCGTTCTCTGTCGGGAGGCAGGGAGAGATCCGCGTCCCGGCGGAAAGCTCCTCCGCCGCGATACTGCCGAAGGCGAGGGCGGGGCGCTTCTCCGTATCCGCAAGGCGATCCGCCGCCGTGCCGGAAAAGCTGTCTGCGGTAAGCTTCATACCGAAATAGGAGATGGCAAAGCTGCCCTCGTAGGTATCGAGGCTCGCGTCCGCGCTGTCTGTGATCCGATAGACATCCTTTGCAAACATGCCCTCCGTGACGGTAAACTCGTAGGTGACCTTCTTCGTATACTCTCCCGCCTTCAGGGTGATCTTCCCTTCCTCGACAGCGCCCGACTCGGTATAGAAACCGAACCCGTAGCCGCCGGCGTCGGTCGAGATATTCCCCTCCGAATCCTTGAAACGGAAATACCGTCCCGTCACATCATAACTGCGCATCATACCGTAGGTCAGGGTGATGTCCCCCGAAAGGTCATCGGTGCGGCGCACGGTGAAGGTGACGCGGACTCTTTTGCCGACATCGTCCTTTGTCCACGCGCGGTTCATGGCACTGCCGGTATAGGAGGTGCCTTCAGGGAAGAAGGGCGAAGCATAGCGCAGGGTGCAGTTCTCGTTATAGGGGGCAAAAGTCAGCATGCGCACGCCGTCAAGCTCGGAGAGTCCCGTCACGCCATCGCCTTTGGCAAAGCCGCCGCTTCTGACATAGCCGGAGATGCTGTCCGTCGAGGGGAAAGTATTCCGATCGAAGAGCAGGGTGGTGAGCGCCGTACCGCTCGCCGCGCTGTCGGAGGTCAGAAGGAGGGTCACGCTGTCGGCGCCCGCCTCTTTCATGGATGTTACGAATGCGGTGATATCAAGGGTGATTTTCTCTTTTCCCTTGGCGCGGAAGGTCGCGAGCGGGGCGCCGCCATATACCTTTGCGGGGTCGACTCTGCCGCTCGTCGAGTCGATGGCGGGAGCGGACCTCGCCGTGATCGTCTCCGCCGTCCAGTCGGCAAGGTCGGAAACGCCGTAGACCGACACGCTCTGCCCGTCTCCCGTCGCCGAGAAAACGACCTCGGCAAACCGACTCTCAAAGAGAGAAATATCATAACGCAGATATACCTTTTTCCCGCCGTCGTCCTCGGGGGTCGTACCGCCCGAAACGGTGAGAGAATCGAGACTTGCCGTCGGATCGGAAGAGGACACCGCCGCGGAGAGTGCGGGGAGAATCTCTTTCGTCTCCGTCGTATGGAGGGAAAGAGTTGCGCTTGCGGCAAGAGGTACCTGCTCCACGATCTCCTCCACGACGATGTTGTCGATATAGAGTGCCGTTCCGCTCTCGTCCGCATGGCGGATATGAATCTTGCCGTCGTCCTTCGCTTCCATGAGCGTATGATAGACGGTGTAACCGTCCGAGAGTCCTTTTTCACCGGCGTAGTGCGATGCCTTTGCCGTGCCGCCCGAGGCGTCCGCCATGTCCGCGGGGCAGACCGCGACGCCATCGTCGGCGATGAGCGCCGTCTTGTTCTGAATTCCGAAATTCAGACTCTTCTGCGCGAAGATCTCATAAAGCGACGGATCGGTGACCCCCTGCTCGACGGTGTAGGTCTTCCATTTCCCCGCCTCGGTGCGGAAGGTATAGCGGGAATTCTCGAAGTCCGCGTATTCCTCCCCCTTCACCGTCGTCATGTCCTTTGAAAAACCGAGGTAGAGATTGCGGGAGGTTTCGTCATAGACATCAAAGGAAATGCGGAACCTGCGCCCGTAATCGCTCTCGTCAAAGGTGCGCTCGTCGTAATCCTGAAAATAATGCAGAGTGAAGCCATAGACCATGGCGTCGACATAGTTGCAGGAAAGCGCGCCGTCCGCATTGATCCACGAATAGCGCTGAAGGAAGCCCGAGAATTTCAAGGCGCGTCCTTCGCGTCCGCCGGGGATCCCGGAGAGAACGCAGAGATCCGACTGCGTATACTGGGTGAGCACCGCGCCGCCGCTTCTGTGATCGTTCAGATTGCGGCTCTCGGAAGAGTCAAAGTCGATCGTGTGGATCGTCGTCTTCCCCACCTTGCGGGAGGTGCCGAGACGGAAAACCAGTCGTCCGCTCTTCCCCTTCGTAAATTCCGTAACATCGACGCTGTAAGTCCCCGCGCCGACAAGGCGGCGCTCGCCGACCTTCTCCCATGCGCTCACTTCCTCATACGAGGCGGCGTCCGCCATCGCGGCGCCGAAGACCTCCACGGTATTCGCCGCGTCCTCCGTCACGGTAAAGCGGAGGAGCGTCTCATAGGAGCTGTCGTAATCTCCTTCGTCAAAGATAAAATAGGAAAACTTCCCGTCGGTGAGCACACGGTTCCCGCTCGCCTCGGAGGCGATGATACTGCTCCCGCTCTCGGTGCGGAAGGTGAGGCTCTTTCCTTCGGCGAGAGTCTTTCCGTTCTCCGCCGTCAGACTCTTCGGGACGGTGACGGTATAATAAGTCGCGTCCTTCAGCATCTCGGGGACAAACTTCCACTGTGTGCCGCCGAAGAGCGAGATCCACTCGCCCGCGACCGCCTCGCCGCTGACGCTGTCAATCACCGTAACCTTCTCCTGAATTTCGCTCCGTGAAATGACGCCGATAAACTGGAGACGGATCGCGGAGCCCTCGTCGAACTCATAGATTCTGTCAATGGGTTTATCCGCTTCGATTCCGATGTCTCGGGTGGTATCGACATCAATAATTTCGCAGGAGGGATTCCCGTTTTGCAACCAATAGTTTGCAAAACGGTGGAAAGCGTAATAGGTATCAATGCCGTAAAAACCGTCGACGCCGTAGCCGTAGCTATGCCCGACATTCGGAGAAATCAACCCGTAGAAGGGCAGATCGTTCTCTCTTGCGTTCATGAAGACATCGCGGTAGAAGGTGTAGTAGGAAGAGCCGTCTCCGCCGCGCTGCTGTGTCCCGTTCGCAAAGATGGGGGCGTGCCCTTCGGTGACGGTGTCGGCGCAGGCGCCGCACTGCCCGTAGGTAAGATTCAGGCGGGAGGAAAGCTCCGGATATACCGTCGCGCGCGGCAGGCGCACTCTCGCGTCCTTCGCGGTGGCGACGCCGTCCGTGACGGTGTAATAAGGATCGGAATAGTAGGTGACACTCTCCCCGTCCTTTTCATAAGTACAGAAGTCGGGGTCGAGGAGAAGATCGTACCGACTCTCCCCGATGTGCCCGGGAAGATGACGGAGCTCCTCAAGGAGTGTGGGATCTGCCGCGCCGAGGCGGATAATGGGTCCCGCCTTTGAGTTCCCGTAGCCGCCGAAGGCGTCGGTGTCAAAGCGGTAGCAAAGGCTCGTCGAGCCGTCAAGCACGCGCTCCCTCTCGTCCTCCGAGGTGAAGACAATGCCGTCGGTACCGAGCTTTCGCAGGGTGCGGAGAAGTGCGGTATCCGAGCGAAGTCCGTTATATACCGCGAGCGAATATGTATAGTTATCGCCCGAGACTGAGTACTGCTGGCTGTTGCCGCAGAAGTAGCCGTAATGATCGTTTCTGCTCATGGGAACCAGTCCGTAGTCCGAAACCACGCCGGTATAGCCCGCGAACAGGAAACCTGTCAGCTGCGGGCGCATTTCGCTCGTGAGTGCGGAAGCGCGGGTATAACCCGAAGAAAAAGCAACCATGACGGGAGTCTCCGTCGCGTTCCCTGTCGGGTAAATCACATCCATGCGGAGGACAAGGTCGATAAAGGTACCGTCCGCCTTGGTGCAGTCATAGATGTCCCTTGCCTTGGTATTGCCGATATAAGTATAGCGGTATGCCTTTGCTTCTTCGGGGTCGAGGGCGGCGAGAGCGGCATTTGTGATCCCGTCCTTCCCTTCGGCGCTCGAAAACCAAATGCCGTAATCCTTGCCGAGGCGACCCGCTGCGACATCGACTTCACCGGCGCGATAGTGCTTCGGATTCTCGGGATCATAAGGATCGGTCGCCTTATGCTCTCCCGCCGCGTCATCGTACCAATAGACGATGCTGTCCCGCTTCACCGACTTGAAGTCGTTGTTCCAGATCTCGACAATCCGCTCGAGCGTGCCCGCCGCGCCGTCAAGATCGTAGGCGAAATACGGGATTCCGTAGGTAATGTTATATCCCGCGGGCACGACATAGTTGAGTGCGACATCGAGCGAAGCGTCCGCCCCGCGTCCGGGCGTCGCGACCGTCCCTTTGAGAATCTTCGTACGGATCGTCTGAATACTCCAGTCAAGGTCGGGCGATGTGACGGGATTTTCCGCATAGTCTGCCACAATGACATAAAACCCGCGTTCAAGCATCGAACGGACGATCGTCTCGTCGGAATCGGTGCCGTATCGGGGCGTGTTCGTATTCATGACATAGAGGATCGTAACCGCGCCGTTCTCCCCGATTTTGCTCCCCTCGTAGGTCTTTTCGCTGTCATAATAATAATGAAGGGTGACGGAGTTCCCGTATCCTGCGCCGCGCTTTCCGTCGGCGTCTATGTAGGTGTCGGTGACGGTTGTCTGCCCGCCGTGATATGCCTCGAGAGCGGCAAGCTCCTCCGGTGCCTTCCGTGTCTCTTCGGCAAAGGAGTAGAGAGACAGCGGGAGCAGCGACACGAGGATCAGTGCGCAAAGCACGCCGCTCAAGAATCGGTGAAAAAGCGATGTTTTTTTCATATTCGGTTCCTTTCCGTGGTTTGACTTTACCCTCTGCGGCTTTCCGCCAGAAGGCGACAAAAGCGGAGGGCAAGGCACTTTTTGACAGTGCCCGGTTCTTTTTCATTATATCACATTTTGAACGAAAATGCGGGCATTATCTTGCTCTCTTTTTGTGAAAGTCATGGAAAATCTTGCGTCTTTTCGGGAGAAGGCAAAAAAGACCGGCGCGGGCGTTTTTTCGCGCCTGCGCCGGTCTTCCCCGATAAGAGGAATTCGGAATTTATTCGCTCTTCCACACCCCGCCCTCGTCGATGACGGGGGTGTCGGTGCCTTCATCGGCACCGGGAGAGGAAGTCAGAATGTCGGAGTCTTCAAGAGTAAGAAGTTCGATTTTCGGAGAATTGTACTCGTTTTTGCAAACTTTCATGTTCATATCCTCACTTTCCGAAGGAATCACGGTATGCCTTCGCCGCGGCGGAATACTTTGCGAGGCGGACAAGGAGCGTTTTCAGATTCTCACTTTCCGCGTCGGTCGTGCCGTAGTATGCCGCGAGGTGGTAGGTGCCGCGGTACTCACCGCTTTCCCCATAGGTGAAGGTGAGAAGATCTCCCATGC